>JBOHSO010000186.1:0-11845 GCA_050921685.1 Gemmatimonadales bacterium | reverse complement strand
ACCTAGAACAGTGTGAGGTTCAGGCCCACCCCGACCTGGAATGCCGAGCTGTTGTGGTTGAGGACCTTGGCCTCGATGTACGGATGTGTGGCACCGAGGCGCGACTCGAATCCGAACAGAATGTCCCAGCCGGTGTCGGTGTTCGAGGCCCCACCCCCGGCAGCCCGAAGGAAATTCACCCCGCCACCGACGTACACCACCGACGGACCCCCGGTGGGCACCCGGAACTTGATGTCGCCGCTGAAACCGACGAGCGACCCCTGGTCCACGAAGTAGTAGTCGAACGACGGGTAGAGCTCCACGGTTCTGCCGACTGGCAGCAGCACATGCGCGCCGACGAGCGCCCGTTCGATATCGAAGTTGTAGCCGGCGTGCGGCCCGATGTGGGAGCGACGCTGGGCGGACGCCGCACCGGCGGCGACCGTGAGCAGCGCGCCCGCGATGAGTGCAACAGCGCGCCAACGATTCATCGGTAGACCTCCTGACGGAGAATCGGGTGTTGACGCCTGCGGAAGTCCCGACGGCGTCCAACGAAATGGACACCCACCATTCCGGGAGGTTCCGCCGTGCGCCCCACATTCCACGACGGTTGTGCGCTGGATCACCATGGTGAGCACGGTGCCCGGCCGCTGGCTGCGGCCTCGACCGGGGCGTACGTTGGGTGACGTGCGTACTGTACCGCTCGCCGCGCGTCGCCGGTATTACCACGCGGCGCTGCGATTCGCTCACCTCGCGCGTCGGGTGATCCGGCGCCGGGTCGCCCGTGGCGTGCGGGCGCGGCTGAAGGCGGACGCGAGCTTCGTCACGGACGTGGACCTCGCCGTCGAGCGCGCGCTGCGCGCGGCCATCGGCCGGGTCTTCCCGCTGCATGGGATCATCGGGGAGGAATTCCCGCCGACCCGAGTACGCGCCGAGTTTCAGTGGGTCCTCGACCCGATCGACGGCACGACCAGCCTCAAGAACGGCATCCCGTTCTACGGCACGATCATCGCGCTGCACCATCGCGGACGGCCGCTCGTCGGTGTGATCGATCTCCCGGCGTTGGATCGCTGCTACAGCGCCGCTGTCGGCCTCGGCGCGTGGCGCGACAGGAGGCGTCTGCACCTCAAGGATGCGCCGCGACGCACTCTGTCGCGCGAGGTGATCTCCGTGGGCGACCGGTCACATTTCGTGCAATGCCGCGCCGGGCGCTCCTTCGACCGCCTGATGCGCGAGCATGCCTACGTGCGTGGCTACATCGACTGCATCGCGCACGCGTTCGCCGCTGAAGGACTGATCGGCGCAGCGGTGGACTACGGCGTGAAGCTTTGGGACATCGCGGCCACCCAAGTACTGATCGAGGAAGCCGGGGGCCGCTACGTCTGCGCCTATCGCTCGCGCCAGTCGGACCCCGGGTTATACGGCATCATCTGCGGCAAGCCGACCGTCGTCCGGTGGCTGAAACGGCTGTTCGATACAAAGGAGCGACGATGAACGCAATCGCAGTGGGCTGGTTCGGCGATTTGGTGCGTGGAATCGTGCGCGCGATCGAGCTCGTCGGGATCGCGGCGATCGTAGGAGGCGGCCTCGTGGCGGCGGGCGTCCTCGTCCGCGCCCTCAGCCGAGGAGCGCCGTTCGCGGGCGCCTACGGGACCTTCCGGGTGCAGCTGGGGCGCGCGATCCTGCTCGGCCTCGAGATTCTCGTGGCGGCCACCATTATCGGGACCGTCGCGCTCAGTCCGACCCTGGCAGGGGCCGCAGCCCTGGGCTTGATCGTGGTCATCCGGACGTTGCTGACGTTCGCCCTCGAGGTGGAAATCAACGGTCACTGGCCCTGGGAGGAGAGCCGGCTCAAGGGTGGACGAAAGGAGCGCGTATGATCCTCCGCCTCCTCTGCCTGACGTCGTGCGTGATCGCCGCGCCGCTTTGGGGCCAGGGGCGCGCCCCCGATCGGCTGGCGGCCGAAATCGACCGTCGGACCGCGGCGGTGGAGAGCCTCGTCGTGGCTTGGCGGCGCGACATCCATCAGCATCCGGAGCTGGGCAACCGTGAAACCCGCACCGCGCAATTGGTGGCGGACCACCTGCGACGGCTGGGACTCGAGGTGCGGACCGGCGTCGCGCACACGGGCGTCGTAGGGGTGTTGGGCGGTGGCAAGCCCGGACGCGTCGTGGCCCTGCGGGCGGACATGGACGCCCTGCCGGTCACCGAGCAGGTGGATCTCCCTTTCAAGTCCACGGTGCGGACGATCTACAACGGTCAGGATGTCGGGGTGATGCACGCCTGCGGGCACGACAACCACACGGCGATGCTGATGGGAGTGGCGCAGGTGCTGGCCGGGGTGCAGGCGGAGCTCCCCGGAACCGTGGTGTTCCTGTTCCAACCCGCCGAGGAGGGTGCGCCGGCTGGAGAGGAGGGCGGGGCGGCCTTGATGCTCAAGGAAGGCGTGTTCGACTCGCCGCGGCCCGAGGCGATCTTCGCGCTGCACGTGTTCCCGGATACCGTGGGGCACATCAAGTACCGCTCGGGCCCGGCGCTCGCGGCGAGCGACCCGCTGCGCATCGTCGTGCGCGGGCGCCAGACGCACGGCGCGCAACCGTGGAAGGGCGTCGATCCGATCACCGTCGCCGCGCAGATCGTGCTCGGCCTGCAGACCATCCCGAGTCGCCAGACGGACGTGACGGTCGGGCCGGCGGTCGTGACCATCGGCCGCATCGATGGCGGCGTGCGCAACAACATCATCCCCGACTCCGTGGTGCTGCTGGGCACCGTGCGCACCTTCGACGCGAGCATGCAGGACGACATCCACACGCGCATTCGCCGAACCGCCACGCTCATCGCGCAAAGCGCCGGCGCCACAGCCGAGGTAACGATCCAGAAGAGCTATCCGGTGACCGTGAACGATCCGGCGCTCGTCGAGCGCATGGTGCCGACGTTGGCGCGTGTCGCGGGGGCGGGTGCGCTGGGGACGGGGCGCCTCAGAACCGGCGCTGAAGACTTCTCGTTTTTCGCTCAGCGGGTCCCGGGGTTTTACTTCTACCTTGGCGTGACGCCGCCGGGGCAGGATCTCGACACGGTGGCGGTCAATCACTCGCCGCTGTTCTACGCGGATGAGCGTGCGTTGCCGGTGGGGGTGCGGGCGCTGGCGCACCTGGCGGTCGATTACTTGCGCGGAGGTCGGTGAGCGTCACCCTCCCTGGCTGGTTCGGGCGACCTGACTCGGCCGCCCCACTTCCCGCAGGAACTCTCGCGATCTGCGCACCTCTTCGAGATACCCGCCGATCTCGTCATCCTCGCGGGTCGAGTCCCACCCGAGGAGCTCGGCCATTTTCCGGGCCACATTCGCGGCCGCTCCCGCGCCGTGCTGGGGATCCTCGTAAAACAGGTGCAGCCGGCGGATCAGCACGTCCGTCAGGCGCAGCGCCATCTCCCGCTCCACCGCGTAGACCACCTCGGCCCGGATCTCGGGCCGTCCGGTCACCAGCGGGCCGCCGAGCACCTTGTTCTTGGTGACGAGGTTCAGAATCGCAGCCGACTCGGTTCCGTAGCTCGCCACGAGATGGCGGGCGGTCGTCTGCGGCAGCTCCTTCATGCGGACCGATTGCATCATGACGTCGAGCGCGGCGATCTCGCCTCCGGGCAGCGGCAGCTCGTCGGTGGCGGCGCGCCGCGGCACCGCACGCCCGTCGAGCAGCTTCAGCCGACGCGCCACCAGATCCACCACGTCTCGACCCATTACTCGGAACGTGGTGAGCTTGCCGCCGGCGATGGTGATCAGTCCGGTCGGGCTCTCCACGATGCGGTACTCGCGCGGCACCCGGTCCGCCGAGACCGCCTTTGTCGGAACGAGCAGCGGCCGCAAGCCGGCCCAGGTGGCCATGACGTCGTTGGGGGTGAGCCGCGCCCGCGGGAAGATCGCATTGGCGGAGCGCAGCAGGTAGGTCACGTCCTCGCCGGTCGCGCGCACCTGCTCGGGCGTGACGTCCTCCTCGGTCTCGGTGGTCCCGATGTAGGCGAGGTCGTTCCAGCCGAGCAGGAACATCACCCGACCGTCGATCGGCGAGGCGATGGTGACGGCGTCGTGCAACCCGAGCCGGGCGCGCCGCAGGATGGCGTGCGCTCCCTTGGAGAGGCGCAGCAACGGCGCGGCCGTGGGGGTGTCGAGACGGCGCACCCGATCCACCCAGGGACCGGTGGCGTTCACCACGGTCAACCCGCGAACGATACGCTCCTCGCCGGAGAGGCTGTCTCGGATGACGGCGCCGACCACCCGCCCCTCGGCCCGGATGAAACTCGTGACCGCGGTGTAGTTCGCCACCAGGGCGCCCGCCTGGGCGGCGCCGCGCAGTGTGGCCAGCACGAGCCGCGCATCGTCGGTCTGGGCGTCCCAGTACAGCGCCGCTCCGCGCAGGTCCTTGTCGCGCAGCGCCGGCTCGGCGTCCCGGGCCCGCTGGGGCGAGAGCCAGCGGTGGAAGTGCAGGTGGCGGCCACCGAGCAGATCGTAGAGCCACATCCCGGCCCGCAGCTTCCAGGGTGACACACGTCCGCCACGATAGACGGGGAACAGGAACCGCATCGGCCGAACCAGGTGTGGCGCGATGTTGAGCAGCACGCGGCGCTCCCGGCTGGCTTCCAGCACGAGGCCGAACTCGTAGTGCTCGAGGTAACGCAGGCCGCCGTGGATCAGGCGCGAGGAGCGCGAGCTCGTGCCCGCGCCGAAATCGCTCGAATCCACCAGCGCGATGCGAAACCCGCGCAGGGCAGCGTCGCGCGCGATGCCGGCGCCCGTGATGCCGCCCCCGATGACCAGCAAGTCCACCGGCTGCGCCTGCATCGACTCCAGCGCGGCGGCGCGCGTGCGGTGTGAGAACGGCGCTTCGCCCGCCAACTCCCCTCCGGTCGTGAGGCAGTTCTGGGAGGCTCAACGCGATGAATCCCAGGCTCCAGCCCGGAGCCCGGCGGGCACCGTCCGAAGGCCGTGACAACGGCCGGGAGAATCTAATCCGGTCGCGCGAGTCCGGCGCGCCCGCCTTCAGCGATGAACGGTGATCCCCACCAGCGGCACGCCATGGTTGACATTTCCCGTCAGCGTGACCCCCCCCGTCCCCAGATTGACCACGTAGAACCGGGAGGTGGTCGCCGCGGGCGGCACGAGCGTCACGTAGCCGATCCCCGTGGCGCCCGCGATGTCGAAGCCCACGAACCGGCTGGTGCTCACGCCGAGCGAGCCCACGGTCGTGAGTTGACCGCCGTTCGGGCTCGCCAGGGTGACCAGCACGGCGCGCCCCGCGTCGATGCCGTACAAGGTGGTGGTGGCCGCGCCCGGAACGCTGTTCGTGTACGCAACCGCGACGACGCTCGGGTTCACCCCCAGACCGGGGTCGCCAGCGGCGTACGCGAGCGCCGTGTCGACACCGGCCACGCCGCCGGTTACGGGATCGAGTCGCAGATTTTGATCGGTGTCGCTCACGGCGCGCAGCCGATCGACCACGGGATTGAAGTCGATCCCGAACGCCGTGCCCAGCAGGACGGGCGTGAAGGGGACGGTCCCCACCGCGGTGGCCACACCGCTCGTCGTGTCGACCACGTAGATGCGGCTGCTCGTGCCCACCGCGTAGAGCTTCCCGTCGGCCGGACGGAAGTCGATCCCGACGACCCGCTCAGCGGCCTGGAGACCCGTTATGGCGGTGGTGCGGGTGACCAGGTCGGGTCGCGTGGCGCGAAACACGACGAGCGTGTTCGCGCTGTCGAGGCCGTAGATGACCGGCGCGGGAACGCCGATCGGCGGTCCCGATCCATCCGAGCCGCCACATCCGAACGTGAGCGAGAGCACCAAGATCGCGGTCAGTCGTTTGAGTCGTCGCATGGCGAGTCGCCCGCCAACTCCCTTCCGGTGCAGCAGAATGGTAGGTTTGCTCCGTGTTCTCCCAGGCTCCGGCCTGGGCTCGGCAGCGCAGCGTCGGCTCGAACGCAGCGGAGGCAAATGTAATGTCGTACCCCAACGGGCGACGCGTCGCGATCGTCGCGGGGTGCCGCACCCCGTTTTGCAAGGCCGGGACCGTGCTGAAGGATGCGCGGGGCGTCGACCTTGCCCGGCACGCGGCGCGAGAGGTGATCGAACGGACCAATCTCGACGCGAAAGCGGTGGACGAGGTCGTCTTCGGGCAGGTCGTGCCATCGGCGCTCGTGCCCAACATCGCCCGGGAGGTTAGCCTCCTCCCTCAGTTTCCCAAGGAAATTCCGGCCTTTTCCCTGAACCGCGCCTGCGCCTCGGCCAACCAGGCAGTGACCGCGGCGCACGACCAGATCGTGCTCGGCCACGCCAATGTGATCCTGGCGGGCGGGGCGGAGTCGCTGTCCGACATCCCCATTCTCGCGTCGCGACGCCTCGCCGACATTCTCGTCACGGCGAGCAAGGCGCGCACGCTGGGGGCCCGCGTCGCCAGCTTCGCGCGGATCCGGCCGCGCGACCTGGTCCCCGTCGCGCCGGCGATCGCCGAGCCCTCGACCGGCGAATCGATGGGCCAGTCGGCGGAAAAGATGGCCAAGGAGAACCGGATCGCGCGCGAGGCGCAGGACCGCTGGGCGTTGCGCAGTCACCGACTCGCCGCGCAGGGCACGTCCGACGGACGCCTCACCGCGGAAATCGCCCCCTGGTTCCCGGAGCGCGCGGGTGGGGAGGTGGTCACGCAGGACAACGGCATTCGTTCCGACACCTCGCTCGAGCACATGGCGCAGCTCAAGCCGGTCTTCGACCGGCGCTACGGCAGCGTCACTGCGGCGAACTCGTCACCGCTCACCGATGGCGCATCGGCGGTGCTGGTCATGGCGGAGGAGGCCGCCAAATCGCTCGGGTACCAGCCGCTGGCCTTTGTGCGGGCCTACGCGGTCGCCGCCGTCGATCCCGGCTGGCAGCTGCTGCAGGCGCCGATCCGGGCCGTGCCCAAGGCGCTCGAGCGCGCCGGGATCCCGTGGAAGGAGCTCGGACTGATTGAGATCCACGAGGCGTTCGCGGCCCAGGTCCTGTCGAACCTCCAGGGGTTCGCCCAGAACGGGTGGGAGATCGACGAGGAAATCATCAATGTGATGGGCGGCTCGATCGCCATCGGGCACCCGTTCGGCGCGACCGGCGGGCGCCTCGTCACCACTCTCGCCAATGAAATGCGGCGGCGCGACGTGCAGTTCGGGCTGATCTCGGTGTGTGCCCAGGGTGGCATGGCGTCGGCCATCGTGCTGGAGCGTCGCTGATGGCGGCCCTCAGCTGGGAGGTGCAGGACGGCATCGCCGTCGTCACGTTCGACAAGCCGGACGCGTCCGTCAACGTCATCTCGCAGGCGGTGAAGGACGAAGTCTATGCCATGCTCACGGCGTTGGAGCGCGACGCGCACGTGCGCGCCGTCGCCTTCTTCTCGGGCAAGCCCGACAACTTCATCGCCGGAGCCGACATCGAGGAATTCGTCCGGCTGACGACGGCGGACGAGGCCGAGCAGCTATCGCGCGACGGACAGGCGATGCTCGATCGGGTGGCGGGATTCCCGAAGCCGGTGGCGGTCGGCATCCATGGGGCGTGCCTGGGCGGAGGGCTCGAGTTCGCGTTGGCCTGCCACTACCGAGTGGCCACCGATCACCCCAAGACCCAGCTCGGCCTGCCCGAGGTCCAGCTCGGCTTGCTGCCCGGAGCGGGAGGGTGCCAGCGGTTGCCCCGCCTCATCGGCGCGCGTGCGGCGCTCGACATCATTGTGGCTGGCAAGAGCGAGCGAGCGCCCAAAGCCTTCCGGCTGGGAATGGTGGATGAGCTGGTTTCGCCGCCAATCTTGCGAGACGTCACGATCGCCGCGGCGAAGCGGATGGCCGACCGCGGTATCCCACGGCGCAGGCGGCGCGGCGGCTTCGGCGATTGGCTGCTGGACGGCAATCCGCTCGGGCGCCGGTTGGTGTTCCATCTCGCCGGGAAGCAGGTCTTGAAGCAAACGAAGGGCAACTACCCCGCGCCGCCGGCGGCGCTGGATGCGGTTGCCCACGGCCGGCGCCACGGCATGCGGGCGGGGCTGGCACGCGAGTCCCAGTCGTTCGGGCAGCTGGCCACGGGCGAGGTGTCGCGCAAGCTGGTCCAGATCTTCTTCGCCACCACCGCCCTGAAAAAGGACTTCGGTATCCCGGACGCCCCGAAGCCCTTGGAGGTGGCTCGGCTCGGCGTGGTCGGGTCGGGATTCATGGGCTCGGGGATCGCGGGAACGGCCGTCGTCCAGACGGGCGTGGATGTGCGCTTGAAGGACGCCGAGTTGGCGCGCGTCGCCAAGGGACTCGCGGCGGCCCGCGCCATCGTGGACGAGCGGCTGGCGCGCCGCCGGATCACGAAACACGAGCACGCGCGGCTCATCGCCCTCTTGTCGGGGGGCGACAGCTACGCGGGGTTCGGCGCCGCCGACCTGGTGATCGAGGCCGTGTTCGAGGAGCTGCCGGTGAAGCAACAGGTGCTCAAAGAGTGCGAGACCGTGCTCCCGGCCCGCGCCGTATTCGCCTCCAATACCTCCACGATTCCGATCGCGCGCATTGCGGAAGCGGCTGGCAACCCCGAGCGAGTGATCGGGATGCACTTTTTCTCGCCGGTGGCGCGGATGCCGTTGCTCGAAGTGATCCCGTCCGCCGACACCGCGCCGCGCACGGTCAGCACCGCCGTGGCGTTCGGCCGCCGCATGGGGAAGACGGTGATCGTGGTGCGGGACACGCCGGGGTTCTGGGTGAACCGCATTCTCGGGCCCTACATGAACGAGGCAGCCCATCTCCTGCTGGCGGGTGTGCACCCCGAGGAGATCGATCGAGCCATGGTCCAGTTCGGCTTTCCCGTCGGGCCGATCACGCTGCTCGATGAAGTGGGGCTCGACGTCGCGCAGCACGCCGGTACGGTGCTGCAGGAGGCGTTCGGTGAGCGACTCGCCCCGCCGCCGGCGCTTGGCGCGCTGGTGCAGGACGGCCGGCTGGGCCGCAAAGCGGGAAAGGGGTTCTTCACCTATCGCGGCGGCAAGAAAGGCGGCGTCGATCCCGCCGTCTCCCGCCTGCTCGGTGTACAGCCGAACGGCGGGATCCCCTTGCCCGAGATCGTGCAGCGGCTCACCTACGCGATGTTGAATGAAGCCGCCCGGGCGGTGGGGGAAGGCGTGGTCCGCAGCCCGCGCGACGGCGACATCGGCGCCATTTTCGGCATCGGCTTCCCGCCGTTCCGCGGCGGTCCGTTGCGCCACATCGACGACCTCGGCGCCGACCGGATGTTCGCGGACCTCCAGCGGCTGGCCGAGCGTCTCGGTCCCCGCTTCACACCGTGCGAGGTCCTGGTGGAGCAGGCCCGGGCGCGCACCAGGTTCTATCCCTGATGCTCCGCGCCAGTCTCCTCTGGCTCAGCGAGCAGTCCCGCATCTTCCGCTTCGTCCGCCGCAACGGCATCGCCCGCCGCTTTGCCGAGCGCTTTGTGGCCGGGGAGACGACCGACACCGCACTCGCGGCGCTGCAGGCGTTGAATTCCGCCCGGATCTCGGCGAGCCTGGATTTGCTGGGCGAGTCGGTTGCCAGCGCCGAGGAGGCGCGCTCGGCGCGCGACATCTACCTGCAGCTGCTCGACCGCATCCACGACACCAGAGCGGATGCCAACGTCTCGGTGAAGCTGACGCAGATGGGACTCGAAGTCGACGAGGCGTTGTGTGTCGACAACCTGCGGGCCGTGATCGGCCGCGCCCAGCGGTACGGCTCGTTCGTCCGGATCGACATGGAGGGCTCGGCGTATGCCGAGCAAACGCTCGGCCTCTTCACACGAGTGTTCCACCCGGAGTTCGGCAACACAGTCGGCGTGGTGTTGCAGTCCTACCTGCGGCGCACCGCGCAGGACGTGGAGGACATGATCGCGCTCGGTGCGCGGGTGCGGCTGTGCAAGGGCGCCTACAAGGAGCCGGCGACCGTGGCGTTTCCGAGCAAGCGGGACGTGGACGCGAGCTACATCGCGTGCATGGAGCGCCTGATGGAACGAGGCAACTACCCGGGGCTGGCGACCCACGACGAGCGCATCATCGCCACGGCCAAGGCGGTGGCACGGTCCAAGCGGATCGACGCATCGCGCTACGAATTCCAGATGTTGTACGGCGTGCGGCGCGATCTGCAACGCGAGCTGCGGGCCGACGGCTACCGACTGCGCGTGTATGTCCCATTCGGCAGTCACTGGTACCCCTACCTCATGCGCCGCCTAGCCGAGCGTCCGGCGAACATCGGCTTCATGCTCGGCAACGTGCTGAAGGAGGCGTTACGCCGGCGGTGAGCGAGGATGCGACGCTAGGCGGCTACCAGCGGATTCACGGGCGACCACCGGCGTTCGGCGGCCGCGACGGCCGGGCCTACTCTGTGTCGCCGCTGGTAGACGACGTGCCGGACCGGGAGGGCCGCTATGGCGCGGCGTTGCTGTTCGTGCGCTGGGCGGTGAGTGGTGAGCGACCCGACGGCCACCTCGAGACCGACTACCTCGCCTACGGGGCGACCACGGAAGCGGCATTGGCCCCGGTGCTCGCGCTGACGCTGGTCGAGGTGCAGCGGGAGCTCGATCGGTGCATCGCCACCACCAGCGGGGAGGGCTGACGGAGGCTGCGGATCGTCAGCGGTCCTTCGCGGTCCAGCGGTCGGCGTCGCGGCCCCCGACTTTCTCCATCATCGTCTCGAACGCCGCGTCCAGATCGATCTGTTGGGAGTTGGCGAGACAGATGACCACGAAGAGGATGTCCGCCAGCTCCATGGCGAGGTCGCCCTGTGCCTCACCGGGCTTCTTGGTCTTCTGCCCGAATCGATGATTGATCTCGCGCGCGAGCTCGCCGACCTCCTCCGACAGGCGCGCGAGGTTCGAGAGCGGAGAGAAGTAACCTTCCTTATATTGACTGATCCATCGGTCCACCGTTGCTTGCGATTCGCGAAACGCCACGGGAGTCTCCCTCGCTAGATGGGCACCGCCACGCCGCTCGTGACGCCATTCGTGGGGGAGCGTTACGCCGACGCCGGCGCGCTCTCCCGCCTGATCGCGCCGCCCTACGACGTCATTTCGCTGGAGCAACGGCGGCGGTACGCCGCAGACCCGCACAATATCGTCCATCTCATCCTGCCGGAAGCCGCGGACGATGTGAATCGCTACCACGCGGCCGCGCAGCGGCTCGCCGCCTGGCGGTCGGCCGGCGTGCTCGCGCCCGATCCCGGCCCGGCGGTGTACGTGGTGGCCCAGCGCTTCACGCCACCGGGAGGGGCGTCCCAGACCCGGGTCGGGATGCTGAGCGCGGTGTCGGCCGAGCCGTACGAGACCCGGCGTATCCGGCCGCACGAGCGAACGCACCGGGGTCCCAAGGTGGATCGCCTCGAGCTGTTGCGCGCGACCCGCACCAACCTCGAATCCATCTTCCTCCTCGCCCCCGACGCCGACGGGTCGCTCACCAAGGAGCTGCGCGCGGTCACCGACGGGGGTCGCGCGCCGGACGCGACCGCCGAGCTCGATGGTGTGGACATCACGCTGTGGGTCGTGGCCGGATCGGACGGGGCGCGGTTGGCGGCCGCCGCCGGGGACCCGCTCTATATCGCCGACGGCCACCACCGTTATGAAACGGCCGTAGCGTACCAGCGCGAGAACCCGGCGGCGACCCAGCTGCTCGGGTTTGTCGTGTCGGCGCGTGATCCCGGGCTCGTCGTGCTGCCCACGCATCGGGTGATCTACGCGACGGATCGCGACGTGATCGGGCTCGAAGCCGGGTGGCGCCGCTTTTTCGAGGTGACGCCCGTCCCGCCGGGGGCGGATCCGTTGCAGCTGCTCGCGGCCTCCGGGCGCGATCGGACGGCCTGTGTCGTCGCC
>JBOHSO010000185.1:0-10946 GCA_050921685.1 Gemmatimonadales bacterium | reverse complement strand
CGGACCGCGGGACCCAACACGCCAGCCAGCAGCGGCTTGAGCAAGGGGTAGTGCGTGCAGCCGAGCACCAGCACGTCCACGTGGGCGCGCTCCAGCGGCAGCAGGTACTCCCGCGCGACGAGCTGGGTCGCCGGATGCTCGAACCACCCCTCCTCCACCAGCGGCACGAACAGCGGGCATGCTTGCGAGACGACGGTCGCGTCGGGGCGGAGCGCTTTGATCGCCCGTTCGTAGGCTCCGCTGGCGACCGTTCCGGCCGTGCCGATCACGCCGATGCGGCCGCTCGCAGTGGCCGCGACCGCCGCGCGCGCGCCCGGCTCGATCACGCCCACCACCGGGACCGGTGCGTACGCGCGTAGATAGTCGAGCGCGTGCGCGGTACTGGTGTTGCACGCGACCACGACCGCCTTCACTCCCTGGTGCAACAGGAAAGCGAGGATCTCGGCGCTGTACCGCCGCACGGTCTCGGGCGATTTCGGACCGTAGGGGACGCGCGCGGTGTCGCCGAAATAGATGACGGATTCCCGCGGCAGGTTCTCGAACAGAGCACGGGCGACGGTGAGCCCGCCAATCCCGGAATCGAAGACGCCGAGGGGGGCGGCGTTCACCGATGCGGAAGTGGTACGCTGATGCCGACCCCGCCGGGGAATGCACGCAGTCGCAGATCGGGTGGGAAATCGCGCAGGTGCGCCGCGACGAACGCTTCGGCGCCCGCGAACAGATGATTGAACCCCCACAGCACCAGCCAGTCCTGCACTTCCTGCCGCTTGGACCGGAGGTTGGGTGAGCCCGACCGCTTGAAATAGTCGGCTTCCTGCTGGGCCTTGAGCGTCATGAACATCGTGGTGCCCTCCCACACCGCGAACAGCGCCCCGGTCACCTGCCGCCCGGTGACGGCCTGTCCCCAGCCGGGGATCAAGAGTGAGCGCCACAGGGCTCCCACCGGTCCGACCGACCGGCCGGTGTCCCGGGGGGAAGCGACCTGCGAGGGGAGGGCCTGGGCAGATAAGCGGATCGGCGGACAGGCGGATCGAGAGACCGTAAGCAGTACAACCATCGCCGCTCCGGCGTTCCCGATCCGCCGTTTCATTGCGCCACCAACACGTTCAGGCAACGCGGCTTCACCGTCACGGTGCATTCATGCACTCCGGGCTCACGCAGCTCGCCATCGAGATGCAGCAGCAGCGCCTCCAGCGGCGACCGGATCGTGAACCGCGCCGTGCGCACCATCGCCACCTCGCGCAGCTTCACGTGGGTTCCTCGCATCACCCGCGGCAGCGCCGTGAGAAAACGGGGGAGGCTCACCTGCCGGATCACACACACGTCAAGGCGGCCATCCGCCGGATCGGCGTCGGGGGCGAATCGATAGTCGCCGCCCGCCGTCGTCCCGTTGCACACTTCGACCATCATCATGTTCCCCCGCTCACGGAAATCGTCGGCGGCCAGCTCGAACAACAGTGGCCGAAAGCTCGCGAACGTCCGGATCACGGGAACGAGATAGGAGAGGAAGCCCCGCAGGCCCGGCATGCCGTTGCGGGTGCGGACCACGGCCGGCCCGAACCCGAAGCCCATGGTATTGACGAAAAACTCGTCCAGCACCCGGCCCGCATCGAAGCGGCGGATCACGGCGGTGACGAGGCGCGCGACGGCTCGCGAGATGTCGTGGCGGTAGACGCCGACCAGCTTGGCGAAGTCGTTGCCCGAGCCGACCGGTACGACACCGAGGCACGCTTCCGAGCCGGCTGCCAGGAGTCCGTTGGCCACTTCGTGCACGGCCCCGTCGCCGCCCACCGCGATGACGCAGCGCGCGCCGGCCCGCGCGGCCTCGGTGGCGAGCGCCGTGGCGTGCCCCGGTCGCTCGGTTTCGAGGATCTCCACGATCCATCCCTGTGCTCGGAACGCGCGCGCCACGGAATCCTTTGCGCGCCGCGCCGCACCGCGACCGGCCGCCGGGTTCAGAATGACGTGCGCGCGCGCCACGCGGGTGCCGAGGTCCTGCGCAGGCGGATCAGCGCAAATAGCGCTCGTCCCAGGCGATCTCGAACTCCCACTTGCAGGACGGGCAGCCCATGCGCTTCAGGCCCGGCGTGATCGGCGCCCGCTCGGTGCAGCTCGGGCAGACGCCGTACTCGCTGGTAAACCCGGCCGGAGGGGTGGCGATCCAGCTCGCGCGCTGCTGCACCACGGTCCAGCGCGCCGGCGGCCGCTTCACGAACTCGAGCAAGGCCTTGGCGACGGGGACCGGACGCTTGTTCACTTCCAGCGTCGCGTGCAGGTCCTCGACTTTCAGGACGCGGTACCAGGCGCCCCGCCGGATATGAAGATTGACGTTCTCACACAGTCGGGCGTAGAGGGGCTCGGGCATGACTAGGCGAGGTACGCTTCGTCCCACGCGATTTCGAACTCCCACTTGCAGTAGGAGCAGCGCATCCGGTCCGCGCGGCGCGGCAGGGGAGCCCGCTCACCGCAGCTCGGGCACACGCCGTAGCGTTCCGCGATCGACGGCGGCGCGTGCCGCGCCGCGCTTGCCCGCTGCGTCACCACGGTCCACCGGGGCGGTGGGCGCTTCACGATCTCGAGCAGCGCCGCGGCAACGCTCATTGGTCGCCCGTTGACGTCCAAGATGACCTTGAGATCCGCCACCTTCAGCACGCGATACCACGCTCCCCGGCGCAGCCGGATGTTGACGTTTTCGCGCAGACGGGCATAGAGACGTTCGTTCATCGCGCAGCGCTCGCGTCGAATAAAGGCAATCCGGGTCGCAGCGTCAATCGAAGTCGTCCGCCTCTCGGGTGTCTCGGGGACAAACGGTGGCGGGAGCGGGTAGGAATCGAACCTACCGAAGCCCTTGCGGACCCCAGCTGGTTTTGAAGACCAGTCAGGCCACCAGGCCCAATCCGCCCCCGTCGGTTACTCGTGGCCTTGCGAGTGTGGCCGTTGTCACCTCGACTTCTGTTTGCTGCGTCGGTCCATCAGGTTGGTGTTGCCCTCACGCAACGATCGGTTCGCACGTCAGATTCGGGGTAGCGGCGATCCGCCCACCCGTCGGTCCATAAAACGGCCCGATTGTTGCGGTTGCGGCGCGGTACAACCAGGGAGATTCCGCATGCGCCGTGTATTGTCTCACCAGCTGCGCCAGTGCGTCGTGTTGGCAATCGCTTCCCTCTTTGCTTCGTGCTCGGACCAGACCAGTCCGACGCAGGCGCCGACGACGATCTTCCGAACCCCCACGGGTTTGGTCACGGCGAACCCGCCCGAGATCATCCTCACCGCCGGAGACATCTCCGACTGCGGCAACAACAACGACGAGGCGACGGCGCAGATCCTCGACGCCAACCCCGTCTTCCCCGTGTACATCCTCGGGGACAACGTATACGAAAACGGCACCACCAGCGAATTCAACAACTGTTATAACCCGACCTGGGGACGGCACAAAGCCCGCACCTTCGCGTCGGCCGGGAACCACGAGTACAACACCTCCGGGGCGACCCCGTACTACAACTACTTCGGCGCGGCGGCCGGTCCGGCCGGCCTGGGCTACTTCAGCTACGAGCAGGGCGCCTGGCACATCATCGTCCTCAACACCAACATTTCCATGGGCAGCAGCTCCGCCCAGGGGCAGTGGCTGGCCGCCGACCTCGCCGCCCATCCCAATCTCTGTTCGCTGGCTTACTTCCATCACCCGCTGTACTCCTCGACCGGAGGGTCGGGCTCGGGCGGGGTGACCTACAGCGGCGTGCGGCCGCTGTATGACCAGCTGTATGCCGCCGGGGTCGACGTCATCCTCGCCGGACACCGGCACTTCTACGAGCGGATGGCGAAGATGAAGCCGGACGGAACGGCGGACGACGTCCGCGGCTTCCGGGAGTTCATCGTCGGCACCGGCGGCAAGAGCGGCGGGAGCGTGAGCAACTCCCACCCGCGCACCGAGGTGGCAAACGGGACGACGTTCGGCGTGATGCGGATGCATCTCTACGACGACAGCTACGCCTGGAAATTCCTGCCGGTCGCGGGCAAGACGTTTTCCGACTCGGGGAGCACTGCCTGCCACACGACCACCGGCGGGGGCGGTAGCGGCGTGTCCGCGACGTTGTCCACGGTCAGCGCCGATCCCACGTCGATCACCGCCGTCAGCGGGACGTCCACCATCACCGTTACGGTCCGCGACGCCAGCGGCAACCCGGTGAACGGCGCCGCTGTGGTCCTGTCGGCGACAGGGACCGGCAACACGATCACGCAGCCGGCGGGGACGACCAACCCGAGCGGCGTGGCCACTGGGAGCATCAGCTCGTCGGTCGCGGAACAGAAGACCGTCACCGCCACCGCCAACGGAACCGTCATCACGCCAACGGCCGTCGTCACGGTGACGACCGGTCCCGTGTCCGCGTCGCAATCCACGGTCTCCGCGTCCCCCACCTCGATCGTCGCCGGGGGAGGTCCGTCGACGATCACGGTCACCGCCAAAGATGCCGGGGGCAACCCGATCAGCGGCGCCACCGTGGTCCTCGCGGCGACCGGTACCGGCAACACGCTCACGCAGCCGTCGGGACCGACCAACGCGAGCGGCGTGGCGACCGGATCGCTCAGCTCGACCGATGCCGAAACCAAGACCGTCTCGGCGACGATCAACGGCACGGCGATCACCCAGACCGCGGCGGTGGGGGTGACCCCACCGGGCTCTGGCGGGGCGATCACGCACGCCCTGCTCACATCGGGCAACAACGCCGCGAATCAGAATGTCTACACCACGGCGTCCATCACGCCGGCGCCCAACGCGCTCATCACGGTCGCGGTGCTGAACCGTCGGAGCGGCGGCCCCCTCACCCCTACGCTGACCGGAGGCGGCGTGACGAGCTGGACCCAGGTCGGGTCCGTCGATTTCAATACGATCGGTGTTCCGTTGTCGCGCTTGACGGTGTTCCGCGCCATGAGCGGTGCGCCCGGCAGCGGGCCGATCACCATCACCTACAGCAGCGGCGTGTCGAACGCGCAATGGATCGTGTCGCAGTGGACCGGCGTCGAGACTGGCGGCACGAACGGTTCGGACGCCATCGGACAGATCGCCTCGAATCGGAGCGACGCATCGGCCGGCCTCGCGGTCGCGCTCGGCGCCTTCGCGAATTCCAGCAACGTCGCGTACGGCGTCGTCGGCTTGAGCGGTAGCGGACTCGCGGTCAGTCCGGGGAGCGGCTTCAGCGAAATCGCCGAGGTCGCCTCAGGCGAATCCTCCCTCCTGGAAGCGGAATGGGCGGTGAACGACAACACCGTCGATGCGACCTGGCCCGCTGGGTTGAAAGCCGGGCTGCTCGCCATCGAGATCAAAGCCAGCGGCGTGGGTGGCGGCGGTGTGTCCGCCTCGCAGTCGACCGTCGCGGCCTCTCCCTCCCCCGTCGCGGCCGGGGTCACCTCCACGATCACCGTCACGGCACGGGACGCGAGCGGCAACCCCGTGAGCGGAGCCAGCGTCGTGCTCTCCGCCACCGGCGCGGGCAACAACCTCACCCCGCCCGCCGGCCTGACCGACGAGAGCGGCGTGGCGACCGGCAGCCTGAGTTCGACGGTTCCCGGGACGAAGGTCGTGTCGGCCACGATCAACGGCGTCCTGATCAACCAGACCGCGAACGTCGTGGTGGAGCCCGGCGCGCCTGCCGCGCTCGCGTTCATCGTCCAGCCGTCGAACGCCACGGCGGGCGCGACGATCGCCCCGCCCGTGCAGGTGGAGATTCGCGACGCGTTCGCAAACCGGGTCACGGGCGCTTCGAATGCGGTCACCATGGCCATCGGGGCCAATCCGTCCGGTGGGACGCTCAGCGGCACGACGCCGCAGCTGGCCGCAGGCGGGGTGGCGACGTTCGCCGACCTGTCGATCAACAATGCCGGCACCGGTTACAGGCTGACGGCGAGTGCCGCGGGACTCGCCGATGCGACTTCGAACGCCTTCAACATAACGTCCGTGCCCACGGTTTCGGCCGCCCTGTCGAGCGTCACGGCGTTTCCCGGAACGATCACGGTGGGGTCGGGCATCTCGACGATCACGGTCAACGTCCGGGACGGCGCCGGCAACCCGATGAGCGGGATCCCCGTTTCGCTGTCGGCCACCGGGAGCGGGAACTCGATCACGCAACCCGGCGCGACCAACGCCAGCGGGGTGACCACCGGGACGCTCAGCTCGACGGTGGAGGAGACGAAGACGGTTACGGCGACGGCCGACGGGACCGTGATCACGCAGACCGCGTCGGTGACGGTGACCCCGGCCAGCCCGGGCGGAACGATCACGCACACCCTGCTCACGTCCGGCCACGACGCCAACAACCTGCGGGTTTACACCACCGGCTCTATCTCCCCGGCGCCCAACGGCCTCGTCACGGTGGCCGTGCTGACTCACCAGTCGTCGGCCGCCGCACCCAGTCCCACGCTGACCGGCGGCGGCATGGGCGCGTGGGACATCGTGGCGACGGTCGCGTACAACGGGGCCACGCCGCTGGATCGCCTGACGATCTATCGCGCCATGAGTCCCACCCCCGGCAGCGGCCCGATCACGATCACGTCGAGCGTGACGGTGTCGAACTGCCAGTGGATCGTGTCCCAGTGGAGCGGCGTGGAAACCAGCGGTGCGAACGGAACCGGAGCCGTCGTGCAGACGGGCTCGACCAGCGGGACGACGGTGAACGGTCTGACCGTGCCCCTCGCCCCCTTCGCGAGCGCCAACCACGTCGCCTATGGCGCGTTCGGCGTGGCCAGTGGCACGGCGGTAGTCACGGCGGGCAGCGGATTTACCACTATCGACCAGCAACCGTCCGGCGAGAGCACCGTCGGTAACCTATTCGCCGAGTGGGCCGTGAACCTCAACCCGATCAACGCGACCTGGACGAGCAAGAGCGCCGGGGCGCTGGGGATCGAGATCAAGGCCGCGACCGGACCCTGAACCAGCTCGACTGCGCCAGGGCCGGTCGTGCTACGGTGGTGAGGGTGGCAAACCGCGGTCACGACCGTGCGGCGATCGCGTCGATCTCCACGCGCACGCCTTTGGGAAGTCCCGCCGCCTGGACGGTGGACCGTGCCGGCTTGTGTGTCCCGAAGTGGCGCGCGTACACCTCGTTCATCGCCGGAAAGTCGGCCATGTCGGCGAGGTAGACCGTCGTCTTCACCACGTTGGCGAGCCCCGACCCCCCCGCCGCAAGGATTGCGGCGAGGTTGCGCAGCACCTGCTCAGTCTGCTCCGCGGTGGATCGTCCCACCACCTCACCAGTGCTCGGGTCGAGCGGGATCTGGCCGGCAGTGAAGACCAGCCCATCCGTGGTGATCGCCTGGCTGTAGGGGCCAATCGCCTTGGGCGCCGCATCGGTCGCGACGATGCCCAGGCCGCTGCGTTTCTGCCGCATCAGAACAGTCCTTCGATCGTGCCGTCGGGGTGCAGCCGGATCCGCTCGGCCGCCGGGCTCTTTCCGAGGCCCGGCATGGTCATGATGTCGCCCGCGAGGGCCACGACGAATCCTGCTCCGGCGGACGGGAGAATGTCGCGCACGTGCAGTGTGTATCCCGAGGGCGCTCCCAGCTTCGCCGCGTCGTCGCTCAACGAGTATTGGGTCTTCGCCATGCACACCGGCGTCTCGCCCAGCCCGAGCTTCGGCAACAGCTCGAGGGCTCGCTCGGCGGCCGGCGCGTAGGCGACGGCGCCGGCTCCATACACCTCCTTGGCGATGGTCTCGATCTTTTCGGCGACCGGCCGCCGCTCGTCATACAACGGCTTGAAGGCGGCGCTGCGCTCATCCAACAGCTTCAGCACCGCCTGTGCCACTTCCCGGCCACCCTCCCCGCCCTTCTCCCATACTTCGCAATTCACCGCCTCCACACCCAGGGCGGCGCAGGCCACCCGGACCGCCTCGATCTCCTCGGCGGTGTCGCTCACGAACCGGTTCAACGCCACCACGCACGGGACGCCGAATTTCTTCACGTTACTCACGTGCCGGGTGAGATTCTCCGTCCCTCGCTGCACCGCAGCCGCGTCGGGTGTGCCGAGCCGCTCCTTTTTGACGCCCCCGTGCATCTTGAGCGCCCGCACGGTGGCGACGACGATCGCCGCCTCCGGCCGCAGGCCCGCCATCCGGCACTTGATGTCGAAGAATTTCTCCGCACCGAGGTCGGCGCCGAAACCCGCCTCGGTCAGCACCACATCGGCGAGCCGGAGGCCGAGCTGCGTCGCCATCACGGAATTGCACCCGTGGGCGATGTTGCCGAACGGTCCGCAGTGCACTAGCGCAGGACCGCCCTCGAGGGTCTGGACCAGGTTCGGCTTGAGGGCGTCCTTCAAGAGGAGGGTCATGGCCCCCTGGGCTTTGAGGTCGCGGGCGCGGACGGCGGCCTTCGCCGGGGTGAGCCCCACGATGATGCGGCCCAACCGGGCCTCGAGGTCGTCGAGGCTGGTGGCGAGAGCCAGAATCGCCATGACCTCCGAGCCCGGAATGATGACGAACCGCTCCTCGCGCGTCGGCCCGCCGTTCGTGCCGCCCAGCCCGACGATGACATGCCGCAGCGCCCGGTCGTTCATGTCGATCGTGCGCGGCCAGGTGATGCGACGCGTATCGATGGCGAGGGCGTTCCCGTGATGCAAGTGCGCGTCGAGCATCGCCGACAGGAGGTTGTGCGCGCCGGCAATGGCGTGAAAGTCGCCCGTGAAGTGCAGGTTGATGTCCTCCATCGGGACGACCTGCGCGTACCCGCCGCCCGCGGCGCCGCCCTTCACGCCGAAGACGGGGCCCAGCGACGGCTCCCGCATGCACAGGATGGCCCGCTGGCCCAGCCGCCGGAGCGCCTGCGTCACGCCCACTGTCACGGTGGATTTCCCTTCGCCCGCGGGAGTGGGGTTGATCCCGGTCACGAGCACCAGCCGCCCGGTGGGCTTGCGACGCTCCAGCGCCTCGAGCGAGATCTTCGCCTTGTAGCGGCCGTACAGCTCGATTTCGTCATCGGCGAGCCCCAGCTCGGCAGCGACCTCCGCAATGAGACGCAGCTTTGCCGCCTGGGCGATCGCGATATCGGTGGGCACCTTCGCGGCGCTGGTCACGCAATGTCCTCCCTTGGTGCAAGCACGGTATGGACTCGGGCCCCGAACACCCGGCGAGCATTGGCGGTCGTGCACTCGGCGAGGGCATCGAACGGCTCGCCGCGCCGCCGCGCCAACGCCTCGGCGACCGCGCGCACGTAGGCCGGCTCGTTGCGACGCCCACGATGCGGCACGGGGGCCAGATAGGGGGCGTCCGTTTCCACGAGCAACCGGTCCGCGGGCACCGCCACGAGCCGATCCCCCGCCGTCCAGCTTTTGAAGGTGATCATGCCGCTGAACGAAAAGTACGCGCCCACGTCCATCCCCGCCGCGAACAGGGCCTCCCCCGAGCTGAACGAATGGAGCACGACGGCGGGCAGCCGCGGCGCCCACGTGCGCAGCAGCGCGGCGACCTCCTCGTCGGCGTCGCGCGCGTGCACGACCGCGGGACGGCCCAGCTCGGCGGCGAGCGCCAGCTGCGCCTCGAACGCGCCGCGCTGGACCGCGCGCGGCGGCTGGTCGTAGGGGTAGTCGAGTCCGGTCTCCCCCACGGCGACCGCGTCCCGATCGGCCAGCAGGCCGCGCAGCCGCCGCTCGGCATCCATCCCCCAGCTCCGCGCGTCGTGCGGATGAATCCCGGCCGTGGCGGAGAGCCCCGGAACGCCGCGCACCAGGGCCAGTGCCCGCTCGCTGCCCGGCAGCGATTCGCCGATCACGACGACGTGGCCGACCCCGGCGCGCTGCGCGCGAGCCAACACCGCACGGCGGTCTGAATCGAACGCCCCGTCCGCGAGGTGACAGTGAGCGTCGACCAGCACCGTCAGACCGCGGCCTTGGGTCGCCCTCCCGCCGCCGGTGGGGGCGTCGGGCTCTCCACCGGGGCGGACCCGGTGTAGAGCCGGGCCCCGCGCGCGTCCTGCCCCGGCCACCGCTGCTCGATCCAGAGCAGGATCGGCGGGGAGACGTAAATGGAGGCGAACGTCCCCACGAGAATCCCGAAGCTCATCACCACCGCGAACGGCTTGATCACCTCGCCGGCGAAGAACGACAACACCAGCGTGGTCGCGAACGTGGACCCGCCGGTGAGGAAGGTGCGGGGCAGCGTCTCGTTCACCGAGAGGTTGAGGATGTCGTGAAGGTTCTGCCGCCGGTACTTCCGCAGGTTTTCCCGCACCCGGTCCAGGATCACGATCTTGTCGTTGAGCGAGTACCCCAGTACCGTGAGCACGGCGGCGACCAGCACCAGGCTCACCTCGAGGTTCAAGATGCTCATGAAGGAAATCGTCGCGAGGACGTCGTGCGCCGTGGCCACCACGGCCGCCACGCCGAAGCGCCACTCGAAGCGGATGGCGAGGTAGGCGAGGATCACGACAAAGCTCATGACGATCGCGAGCAACGCCTTGCGCTGCAGCTCGCGCCCGACCTTGGGCCCGACCGCCTCGGTGCGGTCGATCTCGTAGCTCCCCTCGCCCAGCCCGGGGTCGAGTGCGCGGGTCACGGCAGCGGCGACATCCTGGATGCTGGCCTCTCCCACGGCTTCCGGCGAGAGCCGGGCCTTGATCTGATACTCCCGATCGCTACCGAACGTCGTCACCTCGGCCCCCAGTACCCCACCCGTCTCGAGCGCGGTGCGGATGCGGGCGACGCCCACAGCCGAGTCGGTGCGCACCTGAATCGCGGTCCCGCCGGTAAACTCGATGCTGTAATTGATGCCCCGCGCGAAGAGCAGCACGAAGCCGGGAACGATGAGCAGCGCCGACAGGAGGTACGCCCAGCGGCGGTGCCCGATGAAATCGTAGTTGGCGTTGGCGAAGACGCGGAACATATCAAATGCTCAGTGTGGTCATGGCCGGCCGGCGCTGCAACCAGATGAGGAACAGCGTACGCGTGACGAAGACCGCAG
>JBOHSO010000184.1:0-4140 GCA_050921685.1 Gemmatimonadales bacterium | reverse complement strand
CTCGTCTACGAGATGGGCGATCCGCACGAGTACATCACGCCGGATTGTATCGCAGACTTCACGACCATTCAGCTGCGGCAAGTGGCCAAGGATCGAGTGCGATTCTCCGGGATCCGGGGGCGCCCTGCCACGAGCCAGCTCAAGGTTTCGGCGGCGTACTTCTATGGCTACAAGGCCGTTGGCACGCTGGTGTATGCCTGGCCCGACGCCTACCGGAAGGCGCAGGCGGCTGATCGGGTGCTGCGCCGGCGGCTGGAGGATCTCGGGCTCGAATTCGAGACGATCCTCACCGAGTTCCTGGGCGCCGACGCGACCCACGGCCGGTTGGCCCTGCGGGAGCTCGACACAGCCGATCTTCCCGAGGTGCAGCTTCGCATCGGAGTGCGGGCGCGCAACCAGGCCCCGGTGGAGCGGTTCACGCGGGAGATCGCTCCGCTGATTCTCAACGGTCCGCCGAGCGTGACCGGCTTTGCCGGTGGCCGGCCCAAGCCGGAGGAGATCGTCGCCTACTGGCCGGCGCTCATCGACAAGACCCAGGTGCGTGCCGCCGTGGAGATCCTCCCGGTATGAAACGGCGGCGCCTGCGGCGCGTCCGGCTTGTGGCGCTCGCCCACGCCCGCTCGGGCGACAAAGGGGACACCGCCAACGTCGGGCTGATCGCCCGTCGTGCGGCCGACTACCCGTTGTTGGTCCGGCAGGTCACGACTGCCCGCGTGGCGCGACACTTCAAGGGAATGATCCGGGGCCCGGTGCAACGCTTCGAGCTGCCGAATCTGCATGCGCTCAACTTCCTGCTGCATGGTGCGCTGGACGGGGGCGGCACGATCTCCCTCAAGACCGACGCACAGGGGAAGGTGTTCTCGACGGCGCTGTTACGTATGGAGATCGAGGTGCGGCGGTGAGCGACCGCGTAGCGGTGTCGCTGGCGGACGGTGTGCTCACCGGTACGCTCAACCGGCCGGACAAGAGGAACGCCATCGACGTCGCCATGATCGACGGCCTGCACGCGCTCCTGGACCGCGCCGAGCTGGACGCCGAAGCACGCGTGGTGACGCTACGCGGGGCGGGCAAAGATTTCTGTGCCGGGATGGACCTGGCGGACCTGCTGGCCTCCGGCGACCACTCCATCGAGGAGAACCGGGAAGCGGCGTGGCACTTCGGTGGGCTGTTCGTACGGCTGCGCGCCCTGCCGAAGCCCGCGGTCGCCGTCGTCCAGGGTCGCGCGCTGGCGGGAGGGTGCGGGCTCGCTACCGCCTGCGATCTGGTGCTCGCCGCCGAGTCGGCGCAGTTCGGCTACCCCGAGGTGCAGCGCGGCTTCGTCCCAGCGCTCGTGATGAACATGCTGCGCCGGGCGGTGGGCGAGAAGGTCGCGTTCGATCTCGCCGCCACGGGGCGGCTGCTGGCGGCGCGCGAGGCGGAACATGTCGGGCTCGTGTCCCGGGTATTTGCGGATACTGAGTTCGAGGAGCGAGTCAGGGAGGCGCTCGCGTCCCTGGTGCGCATCAGCGCGACTGCGCTGGCGCTGACCAAACAGCAGCTATACCGTTTGGACGGCGTCGGGTTCGAGGACGGGATGCGGCTCTCGGCGGATGTCAATGCGATGAGTCGCACCACGCCCGATTTTCGTACGGCGATCGCCGCGTTTTTGGAGAAAGGCCGATAGTGGGGTCTTCCGCTTCGCCGTCCGTCGACTGGCCTTCGATCTTCACCCTTAAGGCGTGCTTCGGGGCGGGTGGCCTCGCAGTCGGCATGGTAGGAATCGCCGCCGGGCGCCGGTGGCTCGTGTTGCTCGCCGTCGGGCTGCTTGGCATCGCATTCCTGTTACGGTTCGCGCAGAAGGACAACCGGGCACCGCAGGGCCGTTCTCGTCCGTGAGGCTGCGCGGCACGGTGTTTGCACACCAGCCGAGTGTAGGTCCCAGTCGTCGGCCGCGCCCGGTAGACACCGCGGCGTTATCCCACCTGGCTTCCATGCACTGCAGTCTTGGGGCGTACGCCGATCACCATAGACGCGATCCGCTCGCGACCGATGGATTGGGTCACCCACGCAAGCCAGGATCGGTTGCCCGGAAGGATTGCCCGGTTTCGAGGGCACGGCTAACCAGGAGGCGGTATGCTGACGAGCTGGTTGTTGATCACCGCCATCGTGGTCGGCGGTCTACTGTTGGCTGTGTTGAGTGTGGCCACATTCTTCCGGGACGTGCCGGCCGGTGAGATCCGCTTGGTAAGCTGGCTCCACGGATCCACGGCGGTCTATCGCGGGCCAGGGAAATCGAAAGAGCTCCCGGTGTTCTCGACCGGGACGACGATATCGAGCAACGTGATCCGCGTGGACCTCGACATCACCGACCACACGGCGGACCGGGATGGCGCCGGGATCCCTCGGCCGATCACGGTGCGGCTCGTGGCCAGTGCCATCGTCTCGGTCGGCGACAGCGATGCGGCGATCAAGACGGCGGCCAACCGCTTCTTCTCAAAGCCCGAAGCCGATCGGGTGAGCATCCTCACCGACGTGTTGTCGGGCTCCGGTCGTCGCGCCATCAATCAGCTGACGCACGACCGGTTGGTCTACGCGAAGTCGGTCCGGGGGAATTCCGGAAACCCCGCGAGTCCGGCGGCTGCGGGTATGGAAGCGCCGTCCGAGCATTCTGCGATGCCGGAAGTCGAAGGGGTGGACGGCGATCAATTCGACTTGATCTTCCGACAGGCATGTGCGCGCGAGCTGGGTGGCATCGGCCTGCAGTTGCACTCGATCAATATCCGGGCGGCGCAGTCGGAGCTGGCGGAAGCACGGCGCCGCCAGTCGTGTGCGGAGGCCCAGGCGCAGGCGGACATGTTCACAGCCGCGCAGGCTCGATTGGCGCGGGAAGCCCAGCTCGATGCCGAGCGGGCCATCTCGGACAAGGAGCGGGAGCTTGAGCAGGCCCGGGCAGCGAACGCCGGGCTGATCGCTCAGGCAGCGGCTCGGAGGCAGGAGATCCAGGCACGGGCGAATGCGGAGCAAGTGCGGGTCGAAGCGCAGGCGGCGGCGGACGCGTTGCGGGGTGCGCAATTCGGCCTCGCGCTGGACGAGGCGATCCGAATCACCAAGATCGCCGCTGCGCAGGCCGAAGGCTTCGGCAAGGTGAACGAAGCGATCCGGGAAGGCGGAGAGAACTATTTCAAGTACCGGCTCATCGAGCTATTGCCGCAGATCGCGCCGGCCATGGCCAAAGCGCTAACGGAGGCGAACATGGTGCGGGGGTCGGAGGGAGCGGACGGCGCCCCGGGCGCGGCGACGAGCGGTATCACGAGCGTCATCCAGTCAGTCCTCACGGCGCAGCTGGCCTCGTACAATGGCGCGCCCGCACATGACGGCGCCGCGGCGTTCGCTGCGAAACCTGCGACGGGCGTGCGCAAGACCCGGAAGGCGTAGGGAGAACCCCGCCCGGCTGACGGCGGAGGGGGTCGTTGGTTATTGTTGAGCATCCCCTGCGAGGACGCTATGGGCGGTCTCAACACCTTCATGTATGACCCTCGCCTCGTCCAGCCGATGCGCGAGGAGCTGACGCGAATCGGGTTCGAGGAGCTGCGCACACCTGGTGAGGTGGACGCGGTGCTGGGTGCTGAACAGGCACCCACGCTGGTGGTGGTCAACTCGGTCTGCGGGTGCGCTGCGCGCAACGCTAGGCCCGCCGCAGCGCTCGCGATCCAGCACCCGAAGCGACCGGCTCGGCTGCTCACGGTCTTCGCCGGCCAGGACGCCGACGCCACCGCTCGGGCCCGCAGCTACTTTACCGGGTACCCGCCCTCCTCGCCTCAGATGGGGCTGATCAAAGGAGGCCAGCTCGTGTTCATGCTGGAGCGCCGAGACATCGAGGGCCGGCCCGCAGCGGACATCGCTGCGGACCTAGTGGCGGCGTTTGAGCGATTCTGCTGAAGACGCCCCCAAACGCGACGAGTCGCCGAAACGCCTCATCGTCGTCGGCGACCGGGTGCTGATTACCCCCGAAGAAGGCGAAGAGCGGACGAACGTCGGGTTGTATCTGCCGCAGACGGCGGTCGATTCGCGCCAGGTGCAGGGCGGCAAGATCGTCGCGACCGGGCCCGGGACGCCGACAACCGAGCCCACGAGCATGGACGACGAGCCCTGGAAGATCCG
>JBOHSO010000183.1:0-4954 GCA_050921685.1 Gemmatimonadales bacterium | reverse complement strand
CAGCGCCGACAGCGCGCGGGCGACGGAGCGCCGCGCCAACCGTCGCTGCTCCAGGGCGCCCAGGTAGCCGCGTATCGCGAGGCGATCCACACCGGCCCAGGTCCAGGGGCCGCCGTAGAAGCGACCGCAGAAGGCCGCGAAATCGGCGACGTCGCGCGTGTACGCCTTCACGGTGTGCGGCGAGTCGTTGCGCTCTTTGGCCAGGAACGCGGCGAACTCGGCGACCTCGGGCGGCGGGACGGGCGTCATGCCGCCACCGGCACGGAGAGCCGCGCCGCGAACGCCTCGATGTCCGCCAGCGCCCGCTGCACCAGGCGCTGCTTCTTGCGCACCTTGTCCCGGACCGGTGGATCGAGCGGCTCGAGCAGACCAAAATTGGCGTTCATCGGCTGGAAATGCCCCGGATCGGCCTCCCGCAGGTACCGGTACAGGGCGCCCAGCATCGTGGTGGGCGGCGGCACGAGCGGCTCCTCGCCGTGCAGCAGACGGGCAAGATTGATCCCGGCGAGCAAGCCGGTCGCCGAGGACTCGGTGTAGCCTTCCACGCCGGTGAGCTGCCCGGCGAACAGCAACGTCGCGTCGTCCTTCGCCGAGAGGTGCGGCGACAGGGTGGCAGGGGCGTTCAGGTACGAGTTGCGGTGCACACTGCCGTAGCGCAGGAACTCGGCCCCCGCCAGCCCGGGAATCGCTCGGAACACCCGCTGCTGCTCCGCAATCCTGAGTCGGGTCTGGAAGCCCACCAGGTTCCACATCTGGCCCGCTCGGTCCTCCCGGCGCAGCTGCACCACGGCGTAGGGCTCCCGCCCGGTGCGCGGATCGGTGAGGCCGACTGGCTTCATGGGCCCAAAGCGCAGGACGTCGCGGCCGCGCCGCGCCATTTCCTCCACCGGGAGGCATCCTTCGAAATACGGCGTCCGGTCGAACTCGTGATGCGGCTCGTACTGATCCCCGGCCGCGAGGGCGTCGAAGAACGTGGCGTACTGCGCCTCGTCCATCGGGGCGTTGAGGTAATCGTCACCCCCGCCTTTGCCGTAGCGCGAGGCGCGAAACAGGGCGGCGTGGTCGAGCGAGTCGTCCGACACGATCGGCGCGATGGCGTCGAAGAATGCGAGGGCTCGGGCGCCGAGGCGCTGCGCGATCGCTGCACCCAGCCGCTCGGAGGTGAGCGGCCCGGTCGCCACCACGCCAGGCGCCGGCAGGTCGATGACCTCGCCGCGCACCACGGTGATCCGGGGATGGGTCGTCACGCGCTCGTGCACCGCCGCCGAGAACACGACCCGGTCCACCGCCAGGGCCGCCCCGCCGGGGACGCGGGCCGCGTCGGCCGCTTGGAGCACGAGGCTCCCCAGCCGGCGCATCTCGGCCTTGAGCAGCCCATGGGCGTTGGTGAGCTCCACCGACTTGAAGGAATTGCTGCAGACGAGCTCGGCGAGGCGGTCGGTCTGATGCGCGGCGGTTCGGTGGACCGGTCGCATTTCGTGGAGGCTCACGGTCACGCCGCGCTCGGCCAACGCCCAGGCGGCCTCGCTCCCCGCGAGCCCACCCCCCACGACGGTCGCGGTCAGGCCGCGTCCGGCTCCGCCGGGCCGCTCGTCTCCACGGTCATTTCGTGTCCGCACTTCATGCACTTGCGCGACGCTCCCATGGTCTTGGATTGCTTCTCCTCCATGCCCACGAAGCCGCAGTTGGGGCAGGCCACCGCTACGGGCCGGTTCCACACCGAGTAATCGCAGTCGGGGTAGCGGGTGCAGCCGAAGAAGTTTCGCCCTTTCCGGGTGCGGCGCTCCGCGATGTCGCCTTGCCCGCACTTAGGGCAGGAGATGCCCAGCGGCACCGGTCGCGTGTGCTTGCACTTGGGGTAGCGGGTGCAGGCGAGGAACTCTCCGAAGCGACCCGTCTTGATCACCATGGGCGCGCCGCACTCACGGCAGATCTCGTCCGACGGCTTGTCGGGGACCTTGTCGCGGCCGAGCGGCCTGGTGAAGCGGCAGTCCTCCGGGTAGCGCGCGCAGGCGATGAACGGCCCGAAGCGGCCGCTGCGCAGCTCGAGCGGGCTACCGCACGTGGGGCAGCGCTCCTCGTGCAACTTCGAGAGGTCGTGCACCTCGTGAATGATGGCCGGCAAGTCGACGCTCGTGAGCGCCTGGCTGAACGGTCCCCAGAAATCCCCCAGCACGTGCTGCCAGCCGAGATCGCCTTCCTCGACTTTGTCGAGCTCCGTTTCCATCTGGGCCGTAAACCCGACTTCGAACACCTCCGGGAAGCAGCGCCGCATCACCTTCCACACCTTCTCTCCCAACGGCGTGGGCGAGAAGCGGCGCTCCTTGGTGGTGGCGTACCAGCGACTCTGCAGCGTGCCGATGATCGTGGCGTAGGTGGACGGCCGGCCGATGCCCTTCTCCTCCAGCGCTTTCACGAGGCTCGCCTGGCTGTAGCGCGGCGGCGGCTCGGTGAAGTGCTGGCTGGGCACGACCTGCCGCAGCGTGATGCGCTCGCCCTTGATCATCACCGGGATGGGCCCGAACTGGTCTCCGCTCTTCGCCTCCTCCGGCTCCTGGCCCTCGTGGAACAACACGCGATAGCCGTCGAACAGCACGACCGAGCCGGTCGCCCGGAACAGGTACCGGCCGAGGTCGAAGTCCACGGTGGTCAGCTCGTACAGCTCCGGCGTCATCTGCGACGCCACGAAGCGTCGCCAGATGAGCTGGTAGAGCTTGAACAGGTCGGACTCGAGATGCTGCTTCAGCCCCTCGGGACGGCGCCCCACGTCGGTCGGGCGGATCGCCTCGTGCGCGTCCTGGACGCGGGACGCGCTCTTCTTGCCGGTATGGACGTTCGCGGTCTCGGGGAGATAACGCCGCTCGTAGTGCGCCGCGATGAAATCGCGCGCCTGGGTGATCGCGCTCTCGGCCACGCGCACCGAATCCGTGCGCATGTACGTGATGAGCCCGACCGGGCCCTCCTCGCCGATCTCGACGCCTTCATACAGCCCCTGTGCCGCCCGCATGGTGCGCTTGGCCGAGAAGCCGAGCTGCTTCGCCGCTTCCTGCTGCAGGGTGCTGGTGATGAACGGGGCGGGCGGGTTGCGCCGGCGCTCCTTGCGCGTCACGTCCGAGACGACGAACGGCAGCCGCCCGGCATCCTCTACGATCGTGCGGGCAGTCGCTTCATCCTTGATCTCCGGCCGGTGGCCGTCAAGCTTGTGCAGCCGCGCCTGAAACACCTGGCCGGCCTTCTCGAGCTCGGCTTCGACGGTCCAGTACTCCTGCGGCACGAACCGCCGGATCTCCTCCTCGCGCTCGCAGATCAGGCGGAGCGCCACGGTCTGCACCCGGCCCGCCGACAGGCCCGACTTGATGCTCTTCCACAGCAGCGGGCTGGCCTTGTAACCCACCAAGCGGTCGAGGATGCGCCGTGCCTGCTGGGCGTCGACCTTCTTCTGGTCGATCTCCAGCGGGTTGGCGATCGCCTGGGAGATGGCGTCCTTCGTGATCTCGTGGAACAGCACGCGGCGCACTTTCCCGCCGTCCTTGACCTGGGAGGCCACGTGCCAGGCGATCGCTTCGCCTTCCCGGTCGGGATCGGTGGCGATCAACACGCGCTCCGCGCCCTTCGCCGCTTTCTTGATCTCGGCGAGGGTCTTCGCCTTCTCCTTGATGGTGATGTACTCCGGCGTGAAGCCGTTGTCGACGTCCACGCCGAGCTTGCGCGGGGGGAGGTCGCGCAGGTGCCCGACGGTCGCCTTGACCGTGAAGCCCCGGCCCAGGTACTTGCCGATCGTCTTCGCCTTGGTCGGCGACTCGACGATCACCAGCGCCGCGCCGGACCCGCCGTCGGACGCTTGAGCCCGCTCCGGCGGCGCCGACTCGGGTGGCGCCCCCGTTCCGCGACGGGTCGCCCGAGGAGGACGCGTCGACGCCGCGGCTTTGGTCTTCCGCACAGTCTGCTTCTTAACAGCCACCGATCAACCTTTCCTCAATCCACGGGGAGGCATCTTTACCATGCCCCTCGACTCCGCGCAAGGCGCACGACGGCTGCCGCCACTTCCGGCGGTTTCGATCTGTCGGTCTCAACCACTGCGTCCGCCTGGACATAGAACGGCTCGCGCTCCCGGAGCAGCTGGCGCATCTGCACCGTCGTATCCTCCCCCATCAACGTCGGCCGGTTCCCTTGAGGGGCGGCCCGGGCCGCCGCGCTGTCGGGTCGCGTCTTGAGGTACACCACCAGGGCGCGACCCTGAAGCGACCCGAGCGCGTCGGGTTGGGCGGCCCACCCGCCGCCCGGCGCGATCACCGACGGCGGCCCGGCGAGCGCCGCCTCCATTTCCTGCTTTTCGAGCTCGCGAAACGCCGCCTCTCCACGCTCGGCGAAAATGATCTGGATCGGGCGTCCTTCCCTTCGGGTGACGATGGCATCGATGTCCACCAGCGGCGCCCCCAGCGTCTCGGCGACGAGTCGCCCGACCGTCGACTTGCCGGACCCGGGGAGCCCGATCAGGACGATATGGAGCGTCACGACGCCGCCCCCCGGGGCGTGCGGGTCCGCACGTGCGCGAGGTAGCCGTCCACGTTGCGCTTCAGCTCGCCCAGCGAATCGCCGCCGAACTTTTCGAGCATCGCCTGCGCCACCACCAAGGCCATCATGGCCTCGGCGATCACGCCCATCGCCGGGACCGCAGTCACGTCCGAGCGCTCCGCCTGCGCCTGTGCGACCCCCCCGGTGGCGAGGTCGACGGTAGCGAGCGGCGCCATCAGGGTCGAGATGGGCTTCATCGCAACTCGGAGCACCAGCGCCTCGCCGGTCGTCATACCCCCCTCGGTACCGCCGGCGCGATTGGTGGCACGCCGGAATCCCGGGAGGATCTCGTCGTGCACCTCCGACCCCCGACGGCGCGCCGCTTCGAAGCCGAGCCCCACCTCCACGCCTTTCACGGCGGGGATCGACATGACGGCTT
>JBOHSO010000182.1:0-1966 GCA_050921685.1 Gemmatimonadales bacterium | reverse complement strand
CATCTGTTGGATCTCGTCGGCGAGCAGCCGGTTCTCCCGCTCGAGATTGCGACTGCGAGTGATGCTGACTCCGCGCGACAGCGCGGCGCCGCCCAGCACGAGCAGGAGGATCACGAGGACGGTCCCGATCCCCACCAACATCTTGAGGACCGTCTGCGATACCTCCACCGCGCGGGACGAGCCCGAGCCGTGTGGCACGACCATGACGGTCCATTTTCGATCGGAACTGCGTCGCATCTCGTTTTCCCGCCCTGACTTCGGGCCGTTGGGGAAGCCAATAATAGACCTCACGCCCCGGGGCGTCAACGACCGCCAGGGCGTGAGCCAAGTCACGATCTTTCGGGCAGTTGGTGTAGCTACTCGTCCGGAGAGGGTTTAGGGAACAGCGCCGCGGGCTTGCGGACGGTCCACCCCGACGGGTCGAGCCCTTCCACGTCGCTGAACCGGATGTCGATGAAAGGGCGATCGTCCCCGGTCGCCTCCCACAACAGGCGGGCCTTGGCCGGCATGAACGGCAGCGCGAGCACGGCCAATCGGCCGACGGTGCGCACCAGGTTCGCGAGCACCGTATCCAGCTCGGCCTCGCGTGCCGCTTTCGCCAATTTCCAGGGAGCGGTCTCCTCGACGTAGCGGTTGGCGCGCGTCGCGAGCGCGATGAGCTCCGCGGCGCCGCGCTCGACCGCGAGCGCATCCATCGCACGCGCGTAGGCGGCCAGGATGCCACGCGCATCTGCTTCGAGCGGGGTGGCGTAGCCGGACGGATCCCGCGGCACGGTCCCCGCGCGGTAGCGCTGCACCATGGAGAGCGCGCGCGAGGCGAGATTCCCTAGGGTGTCGGCGAGATCGGCGATATAGCGGGTGTCGAACCGCTCCCAAGTGAAATTGCCGTCCTGCTCGAAACCGATCTCGCGCAGCAGGTAGTAGCGCAGCGCGTCCGGTCCATAGCGCGTGATGGCGCCTTCGAGGCTGACCGCCGTTCCCGCAGTCTTGCTCATCTTGGCGCCGCCCCACTGGACGTAGCCGTGGGCCCACACGCGGCGCGGCAGCTCCACGCCCGCCGCGAGCAGCATCGCGGGCCAGATCAGGCAATGGAACCGCGTGATCCCCTTGCCGATCACGTGCAGCTCGGCCGGCCACAGTCGGTCGAACCCAGCGTCGGGAAAGCCGGTCGCCGAGAGATAGTTGATGAGCGCATCGAACCAGACGTAGACCGTCTGGTGCGGGTCACCGGGGTAGGGGATCCCCCATTGCTGGCGCTGCCGGGAGATCGAGATGTCCTGCAACCCTCCCTCGAGCAGTCGCACGACCTCGTGGCGACGAATCGCCGGGTCGACGATGAGCGCTCCCGACGTAATCAGATCCAGCAGCCGGTCGCGGTAGGCGCTCAGACGGAAAAAGTGGTTCTCCTCCTTGGTCGGCACGAGGTCGAGGGAGGGATGCTCGATGCAATGGCCGTCCACGATCTGGGATTCCTGCTTGAACTCCTCGCACCCCGTGCAGTACAACCCCTCGTACTCCGCCATGAACAGATCCTCGGCGCGCCGCGCCTGAATCCGTTCCAGCAAGGCGGTGACCGCTCGCGCGTGCCGCGGCTCGGTGGTGCGAATCCAGTCGTCGTGGCTGCATGAGAGGCGACGCCAGAAATCGGCGAACCGGGCCGCCATCCCGTCCACCCACGCCTGGGGGGTAACGCCGGCCTGCGCTGCCGCCTGGAGCACCGATTGGCTGTGCTCGTCCATCCCCATGACGAATCGCACGTCGTCGCCACGCAGCCGGCGCCAGCGGGCGATGCAGTCGGCGCCCACCTTCTCGAGCGCGTGCCCGAGGTGTGGATCGCCGTTGGAGTAGTCGATCGCCGTCGTGAGGTAGAACTTAGGCACCGGGCGCCGTGCCTCCGCCGCGCGGGCGCTTGCGTCGGCGCCGCCGTTGGCGTTCACCGGCGCGGGCCGGATCGCCTGCTGGCGAG
>JBOHSO010000181.1:0-2708 GCA_050921685.1 Gemmatimonadales bacterium | reverse complement strand
CGTGCACGCTCGCGGAGCTCATCACGCGCGCTGCAGTGAGACCTCGCGCCGTCGTTGGAGACGGAGCCGTCAAGCACGCCACGGAGATCGAGGGGTGGTCGGGGACGCCGCCACTCTCTACCGCCGTGCTGCGCCCGGCCGCGGCCTCGCTGCTCGCGCTCTGTGGCCGGGAGGGGGCGGGCCGGGTGCTCGAGGATGTCGCGTCGGCCGAGCCCGACTATGGCCGGCCCGCCGAGGCGCAGGCGCGTTGGGAGGCGCGTCATGGACGTCCCTTGCCGGATCCGTCCCGCACAAACGGCTGACGTGCCGGCGCTGGTGGCGCTGGAACGCATCGCGTTCACCGATCCCTGGTCACGTGCCGATTTCGAGGACTGCCTCGCCGCCGGTCTGCTGGTGTTCCTCGCCGAACAGGGTGACGGCCCGGTGGGGTACATCATCGGGCGGTGCGTGCCCGAGGAGGGGGAGATTCTCAACCTCGGTGTCGCCTTGCGCGTGCGACGTCACGGGGTGGGTCGCGCCCTCGTCAAGCATTTGCTCGTGGCATTGGCCACCCGCGGTGTGCACGCGGTGTTCCTCGAAGTGCGCGAGTCCAACGCGCCCGCGCAGCGGCTGTACGAGACGTTTGGGTTTCGCGAGATCGCTCGGCGGCGACGCTACTACCAGCGCCCGATCGAGGACGCAGTCGTTTTGCGGGCCGTCATTTCGGCAGTGCCGGTTTCGGCGTAGGAATGGTACAAGTGGCGTATCTTTGATTGACAGAATGACTTGCGAGTCATATAATCTGGGGGATCCTTGGCCCCCCACCCGCCTAATGCCAGGAGGCTGCTGTGAGCCGGAGCCTGAATAAGGTCATGCTGATCGGCAACTTGGGGGCCGATCCCGAGGTGCGGAGCACCAACAACGGATCCCGCGTGGCAAACCTGTCCCTTGCGACCAGCCGGCAATGGACCGGGCAGGGTGGCGACAAGCAGGAAAAGACCGAGTGGCACCGCGTGATCTGCTGGAACAACAAGGGCGCCCAGCTGGCCGATCTTGCCGAAAAGTATATGAAGAAGGGCGACAAGATCTACGTCGAGGGGCGGGTCGAGTACCGCACCTGGGAAGACCGCGAGAAGCAGACCCGGTACGTCACGGAGATCATCGCGCGCGAGGTGATTCTGCTGTCGCCCCGGGGCGCTGGGAGTGAGGGAGCGGGCGACTACGCGCGTCCCAAGGCCGCCGCGAAAGTGGCGACCGATGGTAAGTCGGAGTCGCTCGACTCGTTCCCGGAGGCGCTGGATGAGGAGGACGACGATCTGCCGTTCTAGTCGCGCCGTAGTGGCCGTGGTGGTCGCCCTGCCGCTCTCGGCGGCGACCCTCGCCGCCCAGGACCCCACCACGGCCGTGCAGGGCCAGGAAAGTCACGTCGTGTCTCAAGGCGAGACCCTGTGGTCGATTTCCCAGCGGTATTTCACCGACCCGCTGCTGTGGCCCGAGATCTACCGGCGCAACACCGCGATCATCGAAGACCCGCACTGGATCTACCCCGGCGAGGTGCTCAACATCGGCGGGATCGCGATGGCTCCCACCGACACCACCCCAACGGAGCCGCAGGGCATCGCCGAGGCCGACACCGTCACGGCGGGACCGATCGATACGACTCCGGTGATCGAGCCGCCGCCGCCCGAGCCCGAAGGCCCTGGGACGATCTTCGACCGCCAGCCGACCAAGCAGCAGCAAGTGCAGGACGTGCTGCGCTCCTACGCGCACCAGGCCTACCGGCCGGTGCGGCGGGGCGAGTTTTACTCGGCGGGCTTCCTGACGGAAAGTGAGAAGCTCCCGTGGGCAAGCGTGGTGGGGAACACCGCCGAACCGGCGATCCAGACCCTGGCGGATCCCGCGACGGCTAGCCTGTTCGAGGAGATTTCCATCCTGCCGCCCCCCCAGGCGTCCTACCACGTCGGGGATTCGCTGCTCCTTGCCCGCGTCGATCGCGAGATCGATCCGTGGGGGAACGTGGTGGTGCCGGTCGGCGTGGCGCGGGTGACCAATATTCAGCAGCATCAGGTGCTGGCGCAGATCATCATGCAGTTCGGGCGCATCCAGGGAGGACGCCTCGCGCTCCCGTTGGAGCCGTTCAGGGACCCCGGGAACATACGGCCCGCCGCGGTCGAGCAGGGACTGGAGGGGCGTCTGATCGAGCTGCGCGACCGGCACGTGCTCGCCAACGCCCAGCAGGTGTTGTTCATTGACAAGGGCCGTGCCGACGGGGTCGCGATGGGTGACGTGTTCGAGGCGTACCGCCCGGCATCACGGGAGGTCGGCGGGCGCTCCGAAGAAGTGCGGGTGCAAATGATCGTGGTGCATACCCGCGAGCACACGGCGTCGGCGCTTGTGATCGGCGTGACGAATCCCGCCGTCCCGTCGGGGATGCCCGTGCGGATGATCAAGAAGATGCCCTCCTGACCGCCCACCGCCGGCGCCAGTCGAGGGCTGGCGGGCGGGGGCCGGAACGATGTCGTCCACTCTGGATTCGAGCAGGCGAGAGGCGCTGCCGTCGCACCGCGGCGCCTCCGCTCCGGTGCGTCGGCCGCCGGCGGGCGCACCACGAGCAAGCATGGGGAGGAATTGCGCGCCAATGACGCGTCGAGTGCTGGTGTCGGGTGGAGCGGGCTTCATCGGATCGCACGTCGTCCGGGCGCACCTCGCCGTCGGGGACGCGGTCACGG
>JBOHSO010000180.1:0-7488 GCA_050921685.1 Gemmatimonadales bacterium | reverse complement strand
GGATCGAGGTGTAGGGAAGGCCGAGCTGCTCGAATGTGAATCGCGCCCAGCCTTCGTCCTGGGTGTTGAGCCACGTGTGATAGATCGCCACGCGCGGCAGGTCGAGCCGGTGGCGCGGCACCGCCGGCGCCGCGGCCGTCGCGCGGAGGTCGAGGGAGTAGCGCCGCGCCAGCTCGTCGGCCGTGGCCCGTCCCAAACCCTCGAGCATGAGCGACCCGGCGGGGAACGTATCGCCGTCCGCCACGAACGCGGACTCCGCCGCCCAGGCGCCTGCCCGCGCGATGCTCCCGCGCAACCAGTACAGTGCCGGCAGGAGCTCCGACTGAGCGCGGTGCGCGACGACGTAGACCGATCCCTCGCCGCTCAGCGCGCCAGCTGCCGCGACGGTGTCCGTCAGTGGCTCGAGCCCCGACCACGTGAACACCGCGGTGTCGTCGACCGCGCGCACGTCCACGCCATAGACCAGGCCAAGCGTCCATGCGACATCATCGTAGGGTGTCTGCGGAGCGTTCTGGGGAAAGTCCTGCTTGCCGAGCAGCGTCACGGCGAGGTTGCGGTACGGCTGGTTCAAGAGCACGACGAAGTCGCCCGCGGAATCACCGGCGGCGCGGCGATGAACCTCGATCCCATGGCGCCGCAGCTGGTTGACCAGGTAGGCCGTGCGCCGGGGATCCCGCTGGCGGGCGAGACCCGGGATCGCGAAGGCGTGCGGCCGCTCACGCCGCCCGCGCTCGACATTGTTCATTCCCTTCTGCCAGAAGTTGCGCAACAGCGCGGGGCCGTTGGTGGCGGCGTAGCCCAGGGAGGCGAGCACCCCCGCCTGCATGTAGTTCACGTTGTCCCGCGCGGACCAGCGCAGCTTGCGGGTGGGCGGCCAGGCGCGATACCACTGCCGCGAGGTCGCCGAGTCGCCGGCGTATCGCTGGTTCGACAGGTCGCGGACGAATGTGTTGGCCCCCGCGTTGCCGAAGGTCTCGTAGAAGCGGCCGATCCCGTTGTGGTTGTTCGCGATCCACAGCAGGTAACCGGGCCACCACCCATCGTAAAAGCCCCAGGTCCACACGCCCGGCTGTCCCTGTGCCGTCAGCGCCGTGACGTCGTGGTTGGCCAGGAGCTGCCATTCGGCGATCGTGAGCGGGTCGATCGTCTCGTTGTAGGGTCCCGTCCCCGTCGACACGTACAACAGCGGGATCGACTCATGGAGATCGAGCATTACGGTCGGATGCCAGCGGAAGTATTCGCGGTACACCGCCTTGGTGAGCTCCTGGGAGATCTGAATCCCGTCCCGGTTGTTGTCGTGGAAGACGTACTTCCCCCAGTAGGGGCTCGACCGCGGGAACCCGTCGTCCCACTCGGTCCGCTGCTTGGTGTAGCGGTGGTACCAGTCGACCTGGCGGTCGCGCCCGTCCGGCTCGGACACGGGGTTGATGAGCGTGATGACCCCCGCGCGGATCGCGCGGATCTCGGGCTCGTCGCTCACGGCCAGACGGTAGGCGAGCTCCATCAGCATCTCGGGCGAGCCCATCTCCGGCGAGTGCAAGCCGCCGTTCAGGTAGTAGATGGGCTTCGCCTGCGTGAGCACGTCCTCCAGCTCGGCAGCCGGCAACGACCGTGGGTCGGCGAGGCGCGCGGTGCGGGCGCGGTAGTCGTTCAGCCGCGCCATCGTCCCCTCGTCGGCCACGATGACCAGCACGATCTCGCGCCCTTCCTCCGTTCGGCCGATGGTCTCCACGTGGAGGCGCGGGGTCGCGGCCGCGAGCGCCCGGTAGTACGCGTAGATCTCGGAGGAGCGGTGCATGATGCCCGGCGCGCCGACGATCGTGCCGAAGTGGTCCCTGGGCGAGGGGATCGTCGGGTGATCGGGGAGGGAGGCCACCGACGCCGGCAGGAACCTGGTATCGGACGTGGCCTCGCGAACCAGGCGCGCGTAGGCGGTATCCGGGGACTGGCCGCCGAGGAGCGCACCGCTCCCGGCGAGAAGCGCCGCGCAGAGCGACGGCGCTCGGGACAGGCGAACCCACTCCATAGGCTCTCCGGTATCAGCTCGGGCGAATCAGATTGGGCTTCCCCTTCACGCCGCTGAAGACGACCAGGATTCTGGCCGGCGTCGTTCCCTTGTTCTTTCCGTTGTGCCAGGCGTTCAGCACCTCGAGGAAGGTGTCGCCCGCCTTGTAGGTGTGGGCCGTGCTGCCGTCCACCTCGACCTCGATCGCTCCCTCCAGCACGTAGACGAACGTCGGATTCGGGTGCATGTGCCGTCCCGTTTCGCCGCCGGGGCCGATCTCGAGCAGCAGAGCCGTGACCTCGGCGCTGTCGGTCTTCGGGTACGCGAAGGGAGCGCCGCCCACCGTGACGCCGCTTTGCAGAATGGGGGTGGCCTTGAAGTTCACTTGCGCGGCGGCCGGAGCGACGACCAGGGAGCCGACCATGCCGGCGATGATCAGGAAGGATTTCATGGGAGCCTCTCGGCAGTAGACGACACCTAGATTGCAGCGCCCGCCGTCGCTGGTCAAGCAACGGCGGACGCAAAACGGGGCGCCCACAGGGGGCGCCCCGTTTCCACATAATGCCGTGCCCGCGTTAGTAGGTGAAGTTCGTCACGAGCACGCCGGATCCGGCGCCGCCCTGATCACCCAGGCCGGTGAAGTTGCCGGTGAACGTCAGCGGGGTTTGGCCTTGGATTCGCACGGTGACGACGTAGTTGGTCTGCGCCACGCCACACGCGTCCCAATAGTCGACGCGCACGATGTACTGGCCGGTGGGCGGGGTGGTGGAGGGGTAGGTGATGTTCTCGTTGCGCACCCCGTCGATGCTGCACCCGGCGTTCGAGTCGAGGTCCAGCACGCCGCCAGCAGCCGAGGTCGAGTTGGCGTAATAGATCTCCTCGCCTCCCGGCTCGACCAGGTGTAGATCGACGTCGCTGTTCACGTTCCACGACACGCTCACCTGCACGGGACCGCTGCCGACCGGGATCACGGCGATGGAGGACCCGGCATACGCGCCCACCGAGGCGCCCGATCCCACCGCGTATTGGAGGTTGAACGAGGTGGTCGGGATGTCCTGCGAGAGGCTGACGATCAGGTCCACCAGTGTCACCGAGCCGGGCAGCGTGATCTGGTAGTAGTCCTCGCGGCCTTGCACGGCGAGGATGACGTTGGTGAAACCCGCGGAGCCCGAGAGCTGCACCTGGGCGCTGCCGCCGTTGATGACGGCCGCCGGTGCAGAGGGCGTGACGGTCGGTCCGCTTCCCGCCGCGGGGGCATTGCCCTGTACGAGCACGCCGAGGACGGCCGTGCCCGAGACCCCGACCGATGAGATGTAATCGGCGATGCTGAAGGTCGGGGCGGTCGAGTCCTTGCCGCAGGTGGCGGTGAAGGCCCACGCGGCACCAAGAGCGGCGGTGAGGAAACTACGACGGAAGAAGCTGCGGGATCCGTTCACGTGGCACCACCTGAGGAGAGATTGGTTGCCCGTCCATCCGAGAGATCGTAGTCACTGCTCGCACTCACAGCGTTTTCAGAAACGCGATCAGCGCCGCGCGATCGGCGACCGAGAGCCCGCGGAAGCGGTCGCGCGCGCCCGAGGCCTCGCCGCCGTGCAGCTCGATCGCCTGCTCGAGCGTGGTCGCCCTCCCGTCGTGCAGGAACTGTCGCGCCACGCGCAGCCCCATGAGGGGCTCCGTCCGAAATTCGGACGGGGTCGCCTCGACGAGGCAGATGTCTGCCAGCTCCGGGCCCATGTCGTGCAGCAGCAGATCGGTGTAGGCCGCGACCTCCTTGTTCCGCAGCGCGGCGATGGGCGAGTCGCCGGTGCGCAGCGATGGGAAATGGCACGCCGTGCACCCGATGCTGGCGAACAGGTCCCGCCCGCGCTTGGCCTCGCGCTTGGCCTTGAGCGGCGTCGGGGCCGCCAGGAGCCGCACGAACGCATCCGTCAGGTCGATCGCTTCCTGGTTGATCTCCGGCTCGGGCACGGGGTCGACGCCGGCGGGAAGCGGATTCCCGCCGATGTTCTCCTCGGTCGGCACCGCCGGATTGGTCACGCTCTGCTCGATCACGAACGCGCCGTCGTTGAATTCCCGCAGGGCGGGGAGCAGTCCCTTGCGGCCGAACCGGCCGAGGCGGCCGTCGAAGAAGTGATTCGGGCGCCCCGAAATGCCGTCGCCGTTGCGGTCGTCGGGGTCGGCGTTCGCCAGGATCACCGAGTCGGGCACGGCGTCGAGCAGGCCGCGCCCGAACACCACCGGCGAGGTTCGGCTCGCGCGTCCCGTGGCGCTGGGTGGGAACGGCTCCGAGTCGATCCCGAGGGCCTTGAGCGCGGGGGTCGTCACCTGCTGGATCACCGGCCCCCCTTCCTGGACGAGAGGGTCGCACAGCGGCGGGCGGAACGCGGTCGCGTGCACCTCCACCTCGTCGCCCACGCCGCCGGTCACGGGGTCTTCGTGACACTCGCCGCACGCGATGGAATTGAACAGCGGACCGAGCCCCGTTTCGGGGGTGAACACGCTGTCGAACGTCACGCGACCCCGATCGAACAGCGCGCGCTGTTCGCGGGTCAGGCCGCGCACCGGGTCACCGGGGTTGAGCGGACGCCGGCACGACGCGACCGTGGTGACGACCAGCGCCAGGGCGGCGCCCCCCCACGCGACGCGGCTCATCGCTGGCCTCCCGACTGCGAACCGACCAGAATCACCTTCGTGATGCGGTCGGCGACCGGGCCGGCGTCGGTCATGCGGCACTCGGCGCGCACGATGACGCCGGGCTCGATGTCGGTGAACGCGAACGTCGCTCCGTCACCCGTGAATTGCGTTTCCGGGGCCGTGCGGATGCGGACCAATCGCAGGGCGAACCCCACGCCCGTGATGAGGTCGAAGGAGGCGGTGTTGCGCTGGACGGCCTGGACCGTACCCTGGTAGACGATCGATGCGGCGGTGGACGGCGGCGCGGGTGGCGCCTGCTGCAGCAGCGAAAACAACAGCGCGGGCGCGGCGAGTGCGGACGTGCGAGCGGTCACGGCTGGGATGTTCATCATGTTTGCTCCCTAGATTGAGCAGCGAAGCATGCCTCCATCGGCCGATCTCGAATCCTGGTCCCACCCTCCCGGAGAGGTAGAACGAAGAATCTGGAACTTCGTCGGCTTTTATCAAGTGGTGCCGTACACCAGACGTGGCGTCGATCGAGTGCGGGCCGCATGGGACGAGCCGGGCGACGCGCTACGCCAGCGGCTCCGGCCCCGGAGCCGCATGGGCCCGGGTCGTCGTTGTGATCGGCGTCACCGTGGCCCGGCCCAGGGCGGCGGCCGCGTCATCGCGGTCGCGCTCGTTTCGGTACACCGCCGCGACCGCACCGCCCGAGCCGCACAGCCGGACCCACAACGGTCGCGTCTGGGCGAGGCGCTCGAATAGCGCTCGCAGCTCGGGATGTTTGCCGAACACCGGCAGCTCGAAATCGTTGCCGCCCAGGCGGCCCACGCTGCCCCAGGTCGCGAGCGCTTCGGCGTCGAGCAGCAGGGGGCCGCGCGCCGCGGGGACGGGATGCATCTCGTCCCACCAGCGGTAGGCATGCGGGGTCGCCACGGTCACCCCTGGCACCGCGACCAGCACCGGTGCGGCGGGTAGCGGCGCGAGGCGAAACAGCCGCTCGCCACGACCCCACGCCACCGCCGTCGCGGCCCCGCTGGCGAAGTACGCGACGTCGGCACCGAGGCGCGTGGCCAGATGCAGCAGCTCGTGGCGCGGCACCGCGTCGCCGGCCAGCGCGTTGACGGCGTGCAGGGCGGCGGCGGCGTCGCTCGAACCGCCCCCCAGCCCCGCGCGCACGGGGATCCGCTTCGTGAGCTCGAGCGCAACGCCGAACCGCTGGCCCGTGGCCTCGAGCACCGCGCGGGCGGCTCGCACCGCGAGGTTTTGCTCGATCGGACCCAGGTCGGTGGCCGGGCCCTCGACGTGCAACGTGACCGCACCGGGGGTGCGCGTCGCTGCGACGTCGTCCGCGAGCTCGAGCAACGTGAACGCGGTTTCGATCTGGTGGTGGCCATCGGGTTCTCGCGCCAATACCCGAAGAAACAGATTGATCTTCGCATGGGCCGCGACACGAACGCGGTCCGGGGACCCGCTCACGTGGGGGGCTCCACGGTGGCGGCGCCGCGCAGGTCTCCGACGTGCAGACGGGCGCGCGACAAGGCTTCGAGGCCGAGCAGCGTGATGGGAATGAAGCCGGCGATGTGGAACGCGAACGCGTACGCCAGCGCCAGGTTCGCCCCGATTCCGTAGAACTGCAGCGTGAGACGGGTGGCTCCCTCGAACACCCCCCAGTAGCCGGGGGCGGAGGGGATCGCCACGCCGAAGCCGATCAGCCCCTGCAGCAGCAGCGCACCCTCGGCCGGCACCGGCAAGCCGAACGCCACGAAGCACAACGCGAACGACGCCGCGTTGACGAGCCACAGCACGAGCGACCAACCCACGACCGCCACGAAGCGGGCGGGGCTCTTGAGCACCGCCAGCCCAGCGACCAGGCCCTCGACAATGGAGCCGAGCCGCGTGGCGAATCGGGCGGGGAGCAACGCGCGGGTGACCCGGTCGAACGCCCGCAGCCAGGGAGTGGGGTAGTGCGCCACGAGGAAAGCGATGAGCAACGCGGCGACGAACAGGCCGGCGACGCCGGCCGCGACGCTCGACAGCGGGGTCCCCCCGACTGAGGCCTGGCTCGGGAACGAGGGCGCCGCGATCGTCACGGCCATCAGCGCGATCATCGTCAGGCCGTCGAACACGCGCTCCACGCCGATCGAGGCGAGCGCGGTCGTGAATCGGACGGGGAGGCGGCGACTCGCCACCCACGCGCGCGCGAACTCGCCGGCACGGGCCGGCAGCAGGTTGTTCGCCATGAAGCCGATGGCGGTCGCGTCCCAGAGCGGGCGCAGAGGATAGCGATCCCCATCCACGTCGCGGAGCAGCACGCGCCAGCGCAAGGTGCGCAGCGGAAAGGTCAGGGTCGCGAGCCCTGCCGACGCGAGGATCAGCGGCAGATCGGCCCGGCCCACCTCCGCGAGCACTTCGCGCCCATCCACGCCGTGGATGCTCCACGCGAGGAATGCCGCGGTGACCGCGAGCCCGAGCGGCCACGCCCAGCGCGACGGACGCTTAGGCGCTGGGCTCGAGGGCGAGGACAACGAGATCGCAGACTTCTTCGAACAGGGCCGGCAGCTCGTCGGGCGGGGTGCGCTTGGCCAGCTCGCGCAGCTCCTGGGCGCGCGCCAGCGCGGCTTGGCCCCGATACTGGAGCGTGCGCACGTCGACGACCGCGAGCGTCGGTGTCGGGGCCGGTGCCGGCTCGGCCTCGATCGGCGTGACCCACGACGGCGCCGGCGGGCGGGTCGTGTCGCGCGCCGGCGGAGCGGGCGTTGCCGCCACGCCCAGCAACGCTTCGAGTGACGCTGGCCCGATTCCCTCCGCCACCATCCGCTCGTAGGCGATCCAGGACCCCACGAGAT
>JBOHSO010000179.1:0-11652 GCA_050921685.1 Gemmatimonadales bacterium | reverse complement strand
GTCGCGCGCGCTGCGCCGGTGCTCAGGGCGCGACCTGTAGTTGGTACCCGCTCAGCGGCCGGAGCTGGTTCTGGCGATCGACGACCTCGGTCACCGTCGCCGTGTACGAGCCGGCGGCGCCGACGTCCGGCACCTCGAGGGTCGCCACGGTGCCGCTCGCCACGGGGCCGGCCAATACTGCGCGGACCGTCGTGGTTCCGATTCGGCGCGTGAACAATCGGTACGACGCGTTCACGGGGGCCATGGTGTCGATCGCCGGCCCACTCACTTCGAACAGGATGGCACCGTCATCGGTGTTCGGCGTCGTCAGGCTCACCCGCAGCGTGCCGGGCTGGGCCGGCGAGCCTGAGTCCCCGCAGTCCGTCCCGGCGAGCAGCAGGGCCGCGGCCGCGAGGATCCAGAGTTTGCGAGTCATAAATCGCTCCTATTCGGGGCGCCGAACGACCGCGTGAGCCGCGGCCGCCGGGAGCTCGCCGATCAAGATCAGGTACGCTCGGAAATCACCCGTGTCGTAGCGACCGTTTTGGTTGCCGATCGCGTCGAGCGTCTGCCGGTCGCTGTCGCTCAGCCCGCCACCGCCGAGCAGGTCGGCTGCCGCGACGACGGTCGTGAACTGCGCGGTGAAGCCTAGCGGTAGCCCGGGGTTCTGCACGCCCGCCGGGTTGGCTTCGATCACCGCACCCAGCGCGAGGCCCAGGTCGGTGGCAAACAGCCGCGCGTTGGTCGCCCCGTCGGCGTTGCGGCCGAACGCGACGGCGCGCGGTGAGACCACGCCCACGGCGAACGGCTCGGCCAGCACCGCGCCGCTCGGACCGTACTTCGTGAGCCGGCCGGTCGACGGGTTGGGGACGTAGATGTTTCCGGCGACGTCGAACGCGAAGCCCCAGACCGTGAAGACGGCGTCGAAGACCTTCTGTGGCTGGCCGTTGACCAGCCTCCAAACGTCCGGCCCGTTGGAGAAGTACGGTTCCCCGGACGGCGCGATGGCGAGCGGGCCGGGGCCGAACTCGCCGACGACCGACACGTCGTACCTGGCGAGAAACTGCCCTTGGATGGTGTACTGACGGATCGAGCCGTCGGATAGGTCCGTGAGCCAGATGCTGCCGTCCCGGCCGATGGCGATCCAGAACGGTTCTCCCGGATCGGTAATGAACCGGCTGACCTGCCCCTGCGGCGTGACCCGGTGCACATCCCCGTCGACGCTAGCGACGAGCAGGTTCCCGGTCGCATCCCACGCCATCCCCTGAGGCCCGGGAATGCCGGTCGCGAACACCGACACGTTGCCCTGCGGAGTTACCTGCCAGATCCGGTCGGTGGATGCGTCGCCGGTGAACAGGGATCCCTCGCCGTTCACCGCCAGGCCGATTGGTAGCCCCAGGTTGTCGGCGCGTAGGACGATGGGGTCGCCCGGCCCGGGGGAGACGGTGCGGAAGTGGAGGGTGTACGTGTAGCCTTGCCCGCCGAAGCCGCTGAACGCGGCCACTCCCACGTAGAACGTGCCGCCCGACGACAGCGTGTATTCGATCCGAGGGTCAAACCCGTCGACGTCGTCGCTGAACGCCAGCAAGGTGCTATCGCTCGCGAACAGCCCCAGGATCGCATCGAGCGGCGAACCGAGCGATTGCGCATCGACGTCGAGCTCGACGGTGGTGCCCGCGGTGGCGGTGAACGACCAGTAGTCTTCGTCGAACGACGGGCAGATCACGCCCGTGCCGTCCGTGCCCAACGACACCGCCCGCGCAAGGCTGAGCGAGTCGTTGGGCTCGTTTTCCGTGCCGACCACATCGCAGGTGAAGGTGCGGAAGTGGATGGTGTAGGTGTATCCCGGTCCGCCGGCGTACCCGGCGACACCAGCGAAGTAGGTGCCAGTCGTGTCGATCCGGTACGTCAGGCGGCTGTCCAGCCCGTCGGCGTCGTCGTTGAACGCGAGGAGTGTGAAACCATCCCTCGCGAACAGCCCGAGTACCGGGTTGAGCGGCGACCCGAATTGCGACGCGTCGATGTCCAACTCGATGATGGTGCCGGCGCTGACCGGGAACGACCAGTAGTCTTCGTCGACACTCGGGCAGATCTCGCCCGTGCCGTCCGTGTCCAGCGACACCGCCCGCGCTGCGGCGGTGGTGTTGTTGGGCTCGTTCTCGGTGCCGACTACGTCGCAGGTGAAGGCCGCGAAGTTGATAGCATACGTCTGGCCGGCCCCCCCGCTTCCGCCGAACCCACGGATGACGGCGTAGTACGCGCCGCTGGTCTGGATCTGGTACGATAGACGGCTGTCCAGTCCGTCGAAGTCATCGTTGAACGCGAGCGAGGTCACCCCATCGGAGGCGAGCAGCTCCAACGTGGGGTCGAGTGGCGATCCGAACTGCGCCGCGTCCACGTCGATCTCCACGAACTGCCCAGCCGTCGCGAGGAAATACCAGTAATCCGCGTCTCCCGCCGGATCGATGCTGCCGGTCGCCTGGTCACCCAACGTCGTGGTGTCGGCGGTCGCGGGGGAGTTGTTCGGTTCGCTCTCACCGACGAATGCCGCCGGGACGGCGCGCCGGGGGGTCCGTCGCCCGGAGAGCAATGCGGGGAACCCGCCGGCCTTGCCGTCGGGGCGCCTGGCTGCGGTGCGCGGGCCTTTCACGATCGAGAAATCCGCAATGTGGTCGCGGCTCTTCCGGGGCGCCGGTGCGGTGGCAACCCGCCGTGCCTGCCGGAGTCGCGCGATGGCCTCGCGCCACCCTCCTTCGGCAGGGGTTTGGGCGAGGGCCGGTGTCCCTGCGGTCACGGCGGCAAAGACGAGGAGCCAAGTCTTGTACGTCATCGCCGACCTCCGGATAGTCGTCATAGAGCGATTCCCGGACTGAACGAGGACGGAGAGGTAACCTTCGGTCGGGTTCTTGGCCACCCGGTTGACGACTCGTGCTTCCGCCCTCAACTTTTTCGCTCGTTCCGTCGATTCGTTCGTTCCCCAGGAGACCTCATGCGCCGGGTGTTGACCGCGACGCTCCTCGCCGCCGCTCCGTTACTGGTTGTCCCTTCGCCGGGCGGACACTGGGTTCCGCCCCGCTGGGCGGCCGACACGGTCAAGGACACCACGAAGAAAAACGACTCGTTACCGCTCACTCCCACCCGGACCGTCTCGTTCGACGTGTCCGAGGGGACCTGGCTGTCGCTCGACGTTTCCCCCGACGGCCGGACGATGGTGTTCGAGCTGTTGGGCGACCTCTACACGCTTCCCATCACCGGCGGGACGGCAACGCGGATCGGCGCGGGCCCGGCGTTCGACTCGCAGCCGCGCTACTCACCCGACGGGAAACGGATCGTGTTCCTGTCGGACCGCTCCGGCGCCGAGCAGATCTGGACCTGCGATGCTGACGGCTCGAATGCGAAGGCCCTCACCAAGAGCGGCAGCAACCTGTACGCGTCCCCCGAGTGGACCCCGGACGGCAATTACATCGTGGCCTCGCGCACCACCGGTGTGTTGGGCAGCGTGTACGAGCTGTGGCTGTACCACAAGGACGGCGGCTCCGGTGTCGCGATGATCAAGACGGGGCCCGGCGCTCCCAGCGGCAGCCCATTCCGTGGCCCCGGTTGGAACACGCTCGGTGCGGCCTTCGGCTCGGACCCACGCTACGTCTGGTTCGCGCGGCACCGCGGCGGCTTCGGCTACGACCTGACCTTTCCGCTGTGGCAGGTGGCGATCTACGACCGCCAGACGGGCAAGGTGTTCCAGCAGACCGACCTCTACGGCAGCGCGATGCGTCCCATCCCCTCGCCCGACGGTCAGTGGCTGGTGTACGCCACGCGCTTCGATGCTGAGACCGGCTTGCGCCTCCGCAACCTCGCGACTGGTGATGAAAAATGGCTCGCCTATCCCGTCACGCGGGACGACCAGGAATCGCGCTTCACGCGGGATCTCCAGCCGGGCAGCGCCTTCACGCCCGACTCGAAAGCGCTCATCACGTCCCACGGTGGCAAACTGTGGCGCGTCGAGATCCCTTCGGGCCTGGCCACCGCCATCCCGTTCACGGCCCGGGTGGAGCAGCGTTTGGGGCCGCTGGTGCACTTCGAGACGCGGGTGGACACGGGGTTGGTCCAGGTGCGCCAGATCCGCGACGTGCGCCTCTCGCCCGACGGCAAGCGCATCGTGTTCAGCGCGCTGGACAAGCTGTACGTGACGGACCTGGCGGGCGGCGCGCCGCGCCGGCTGAGCGACGACACGGTGCACGAACAGGCGCCGGCCTGGTCGCCCGACGGGCAATGGGTCGCCTACGTGACGTGGTCGGCGGGTCAGGGTGGGGCCCTGATGAAGGTGCGGGCCGATGGCCGGGCCCGCACCCGCCTCGTGCCGGAGCCGGCGTTCTTCGACGCCCCCGCCTGGTCGCCCGACGGACAGCGCCTGGTGGTGGTCAAAGGGCCGCGGCAGCCACGCATGACCGAGCGGTTCGGCCCGGGCTACGAGCTGGTCTGGGTCCCCGCGGCGGGCGGCGTGCCGACGCGCATCACGCCGTACGACGGCTGGGGGCGACCCCACTTCGCCCGCGACCCCAACCGGATCTACTACCATGCCGGTCCCGACGGGCTCGTGTCGGTGCGCTGGGACGGCACGGACCGCCGCACCCACCTCAAGGTGAACGGCTACACCTACCCCGGTCCGGGCGCCGAGCCCGATCCGGCGAGCGAGATCATCATCAGCCCGGACACCGATCGGGTGATCGCCTTGCAGGGCACCAATGTCTACTTCGTCACGCTGCCGATGGTGGGCGGCGAGACGCCGACCATCAACGTGTCCGATCCCTCGGCCGCGCCGTTTCCGGTGAAGCGGCTCACGCGCATCGGCGGCGACTTCATCGGCTGGAGCGCGGACGGGAAGCTCGCCACCTGGTCCATCGGGGCGAGTTTCTTCCGCTACGACCCGGTCGTGGCCGATTCGGCCGAGAAGGTGAAGGTCAGGGCCGATTCGATCCGCGCCGACTCGCTCAAAAAGGCCGAGGCCGACACCACCAGGCCGAAGCCCGACTCGGCGGCCAAGGCGCGGGTCGACTCCCTGGGCAAGCTTCCCGCCTACGAGCCGCCGCGCGTGGACGTCGTGATGCGGGTGAGTCGCGACGTGCCGCGCGGCACCGTGGTCCTGCGCGGTGCGCGGGTCATTACGATGAAGGGGGATGAGGTCATCGAGGGCGGCGATGTGGTCGTGACCGATAACCGGATCGTTTCCGTCGGCGCGCCGGGTGCGGGAGCGGTTCCCGCGGGCGCGCGCGTCATCGATATGTCGGGGAAGACCATCGTGCCCGGGCTCGTCGACGTCCACTACCATGCCCAGTGGCTGGTGGGCGGCATCCACCAACCCCAGGTGTGGCAGTATCTGGCCAACCTCGCCTGGGGCGTGACGACGACGCGGGACCCGCAGACGGGGTCGACGGACATCCTGACCTACGCCGACCAGGTGGAGACGGGGGAGCTGCTCGGCCCGCGCATCTACCATACCGGCCCCGGGGTGTTTTGGGACGAGAATTTCCAGAGCCTCGATGACGCCCGGAACGCGCTGAAGCGGTACAGCGATTTCTACCACACCCGCACCATCAAGCAGTACATGGTGGGCAACCGCAAGCAGCGGCAGTGGGTGATCATGGCGGCCAAGGAGCTGGGCCTGATGCCCACTACCGAGGGCGGGCTCGACTTCAAGATGAATCTCACCGAAGCGCTGGACGGGTATCCCGGCCACGAGCACAGCTATCCGCTGATGCCGCTGTATCAGGACGCAGTCGGCCTGCTCGCCCAGTCGGGCATCACCTACACGCCGACGCTGCTCGTCAACTATGGTGGGCCGTTCGGCGAAGATTACTTCTATATTCGCCACGACATTCACGACGATCCCAAGGTGCGCCGCTTCGTGCCGCACCAGGCGATCGACGAGCGCGCCGAGCGCCGTCAGTGGTTCCGGGACAACCAGTACGTGTTTGCGCGGATCGCCGCGTCGGCGGCGGCGATCCTCCGGGCCGGCGGGAACGTGGCCATGGGGGGCCATGGTCAGATGCAGGGCCTGGGGAACCACTGGGAGCTGTGGGCCTTCGCGGCCGGCGGGATGACCCCGCACGAGGTGTTGCGCATCGGGACCATCGCCGGCGCACGCGCCATCGGCATGGACCAGGACTTGGGCTCGCTCGAGCCGGGCAAGTACGCGGATCTCGTGGTACTCGACGGGAACCCGCTCGAGGACATCCACCACACCAACACGATCCGCTACGTGATGAAGAACGGGCGGCTGTACGAGGGCGACACGTTGAACGAAGTGTGGCCGCGCCAACAGCCGTTGCCGAAGATGTGGTGGTGGGGAGAAGAACCGAACGGTGTCAAGTAGACGGCGTCAAGAAGGCGCGAGTCCTTGACGTAACTCCTCGACGTCGTTAGAGTTCCCTTCGCATAGCAAGAACCGCGAGCTGGCATCCTTCCGAAGGACGGTCCCGCTCAGGAGCGGGTACCGGCGCTGTACACACGCCCGGTCTCATTCCCCAGGTTCAGAAAAAACGAAGAGCGACGCTTTCGAGTGGCGACATTCTGTCTCCACGAGTGTGCGTGTGTGCAGGTAAGGAGTATTCGCAGTATGCCATTCGCTTCTCTTGGGCTTGCGCCCGAACTGGTTCGTGCCGTATTCGAAGAAGGATACGAGCACCCCACCCCTATCCAGCAGGAGACCATTCCCCTGGCGCTCGCCGGCCGCGACCTCATCGGCTCGGCGCAGACCGGCACCGGGAAGACCGCCGCGTTCCTGTTGCCGATTCTCCAGCGGCTGGCTGCCGGCAAGCGCCCGCATACGCTGCGCGCGCTCATCCTGGTGCCGACCCGCGAGCTGGCCGAGCAGGTGCTGCAGATGGCGCGCGGCTACGGACGTCACGTGTCGGTGAGCGCCGCGGCGATCTACGGGGGCGTCGGCATGGAGCCCCAGACGCGGGCGCTGACGCGCGGCGTGGACATCGTGGTCGCCACGCCGGGTCGGCTGCTCGACCACATGGAGCGCGGGCACGTGGACTTCACGAAGCTCGAAATCCTCGTCCTCGACGAAGCGGACCGGATGCTCGACATGGGGTTCGCCCCCGACGTGGGCCGCATCCTGCGCACGCTCCCCGACGAACGCCAGACGCTGCTGTTCTCCGCCACCATCTCGGCGGAGGTCGACGCGCTGGCCCGCCAGGCGCTCTCGGGACACGCTTCGGTCGAGATCGGGCGACGTGCCCAGGCGGCCGACGGCATCGAGCACGTGATCGTCGCGGCCGACAAACTCAAGAAGCGGGACGTATTGGCCGCCATTCTCCAAGCGAAGCCCACCGGACAGACCCTCGTGTTCACCCGCACCAAGTACGGCGCCGACAAGCTGGTGACGTTCCTGCGCCGCGCCGGCATTGCCGCCAACGCGCTGCATGGGGACAAGGCCCAGAGCCAGCGCACGCGGACGCTGGATGCGTTCCGGGCGGGCACTGCCGAGATCCTCGTCGCGACCGACATTGCGGCGCGCGGGATCGATGTGGACGGGATCCGCATGGTGGTGAACTTCGACGTGCCGAACGATGCCGAGGTCTACGTGCACCGTGTGGGGCGCACGGCGCGTGCCGGTGCGCGTGGGCTCGCGCTCACGCTGCTGTCTCCGGACGAGTGGCTGCTGATGGGCGACATCGAGAAGCTGGTGGGGCAGGTGTTCCCGCGGGAGATCATTCCGGGGTTCGAGCCGTCGGTGCCGCCGTTGCAGCCGAAACACGCTGTCCCACTGGCGGCTCGCCCGGCGAGATCAGTCCGCAGTCGGGTGGGTGGCCGCCGGCGACGCTAACGGCCGACGCCGTCGAGCACAGGCGTCAAGAAAACCGGTCGAAGGGAATCGTACTAGCGCTTCTCAATCGGAACATACGCCCGCACCGCCGCCCCGACGTACACCTGCCGCGGTCGGGCGATTTTCTGCTCCCGGTCCGTCAACATCTCCTGCCACTGCGCCAGCCAGCCCGGCGTGCGCCCGATGGCGAACAGCACCGGGAACATGTCGACCGGGAAGCGCATGGCCTCGTAGATGATGCCGGAGTAGAAATCCACGTTGGGGTAGAGTTTGCGGGACACGAAGTAGTCGTCCTGGAGCGCGATGCGCTCGAGCTCGAGGGCCAAATCGATGAGTGGATTCTTGCCCGTGACTTGGAACACCTCGTCGGCGACGCGCTTGATGATGCGGGCGCGCGGATCGTAGTTCTTGTAGATGCGATGACCGAAGCCCATCAGCTTGACCTCCCCCTGCTTCACCCGCTCGATGTAGGCGCCCACCCTGCCCTTCGCCCCGATCGCGCGCAGCATGCGCAGAACTTCCTCGTTCGCCCCGCCGTGCAGCGGGCCGTACAACGCCGCGGCCGCGGCCGCCATGCAGGAGTACGGATCGGCGTGCGCCGAGCCGACGCCGCGCATCGCGCTGGTGGAGCAGTTCTGCTCGTGGTCGGCGTGCAGGATGAACAGCACGTCGAGCGCCCGCTCCAGCACCGGGTGAGGCTGGTACTTCACCTCCGTCGCCTTGAACATCATGTTCAGGAAATTCCCGGCGTAGGAGAGCTCGTTGTCGGGGTATGCGTAGGGCATGCCGATGGTGTGCCGGTGGGCGAACGCGGCGAGGGTCGGAGCCTTGGCGATCAGGCGGTGGATCTGCGCGCGCCGCGCCGTCGCGTCGTCGATCTGCTTCGCCTCCGGGTAGAACGTCGACAGGGCGGCCACGGTGCTCACGAACACCCCCATGGGGTGGGCATCGTGATGGAACCCGTCGATGAACTTCTTGATGTTCTCGTGGATGATGGTGTGGTGGGTGATGTCGTACACCCACTGGTCGAGCTCGGCCGGGGTCGGCAGCTCGCCGTTCAGGAGCAGGTAGGCCGTCTCGAGGAACGTGCTCCGCTCGGCCAACTCCTCGATCGGGTAGCCGCGATAGCGCAGGATCCCGCGATCGCCGTCGATGAAGCTGATGGCGCTCTTGCAGGCGGCGGTGTTCAGGTAGGCCGGGTCGTAGCTCATCAGCCCGAAGTCGTCCGGACCGCTCTTGACCTGCCGCAGATCGGCCGCGCGGATCGTCCCGTCCTGAATCGGGATCTCGTAGCTCTTGCCGGTCCGGTGGTCGACGATGGTGAGGGTATCGGCGGGCATGGGGAATCCAGGGATGTGAGCGGTGTGAGCTTGGGGAAAGGTAGCGCCCGACGTATTATCTTGGCACCGTGGTGACGCTTCCTCGCAGCAGCCTCTATCCCACCCGGTCGGCGGCCGGGGCCGCGCTCGGCCAGATGCTGGCGGCCCAGGGCTACCTCTCCTGCCTGCTGCTGGGCGTGACGCCGGAAGGGGTCGAGATCGCCGCGAACGCGTGTCGCGCCATGGGCGCGACGTTCGACGTCATCGTCGCCTCCTTCATCCGGCTTGGCTCGAACCTCGCTCCGGTGGGGGCGATGGCCGAGCTCGCCGCGTCCGAAATGGATCCCGATTTCCAGCCGGGGATAAACCTGGTGGAGAAGCTCGAATCGGCGATCGAGGAGTCGCGGGCGCGGGTCCGTCGCGACCTTGTGCTGTACCGCACGCACCGGCCCATCAAGAAGCTCGAGGGCCGGCAGATCATCATCGTGGACGGCGTGGTGCTGTACCCGTGGAAGGTGCTCGCCGCGGCCCGCGCGGCCGAGGAGCTTGGCGGGAAGCGGGTCGCCATCGCGACGCCGGTTGCGAGCACGAGCGCCGCAGACCGCATTCGCGCGCGGCGCTACGAGTTCATCAGCCCGAACGTGCTCCCCGACGACGGGGGGCACCCCACACCCTACGGCGACACCGGCGGGGACAGCCCGGAGCGCTTGAAGAGCATCATGATTGCCCACCAGGCGGCGTGAAGCAGGACGCTACGTCGTAGCGTCGGACAACGGTTAGTACTTCAGCTCCACCATTCCCCGTTCCAGCCAGGCGTGCTCACCGCGCAGCACTTCCTGCGCGACTTTGTACGTCGGGACGTCCTCGTTGCGCCACAGGCCCGCGAATTTCGCCGCGACGCGACCGCGCGCCTGTCGACAGAACACGTCGGCCACGCGTCTCGCCTGCGCGCCCGCCGCGGGGTCGGTCTGGAGCAGGCGCTGGGCACGGGAGCAGGCCGACGCCATCGCGAACAGCTCGGCCCCGACGTCGACCAGCCGGAACAGGACGCCCTGGCGCCGTTCGAGGGCGGGCCCGAAGCGCACCATCGCATGGAACACGCCGCGAGCGAGCCGACGCGCGTTGCGCTCGACGAACCGCACATGGCGGGCCAGGGGGCCGAACTCCGCATATTTCGGCCAGAAACTCCAGCCGAGCCAGCGGGAGGGATACCACCAGCCGTAGAACAGCGCCGAGCGGACGAGACCGGAGAGCCGCTGCCCCGGCGTCTTGCCGGGCATGACCACGTCACCGGCCACCTCGAGATGCTTGTCCACCGCCTCACGGGCGATGAACAGGTGCATGATTTCGCTGGACCCCTCGAAAATCAGATTGATGCGGAAATCGCGCATGATGCGCTCGATCGGCACCGGCCGCTCGCCCCGGGCGCGGAGACTGTCGGCGGTCTCGTAGCCACGGCCGCCGCGGATCTGGACGGTGTCGTCGATGATGCGCCAGCCCGCCTCCGAGTTGTAGAGCTTGGCGATCGCCGCCTCGAGGCGGATGTCGTACCCGCCGTGGTCGGCGAGCGCGCCGCACAGCTCGGCCACCGCTTCCATGGCAAACGTGTTCGCCGCCATGGTGCCGAGCATCTGGCCCACCGCGTCGTGTTGGCCGATCTTGCGACCCCACTGCACGCGCTCGTTGGCCCACTGGCGCGCGATCTCGAGACAGCGCTTGCTGCCGGCCACGGAGGAGATCGGCAGGGTCAGGCGGCCGGTGTTCAGCGTGATGAGCGCGAGCTTGAGTCCTTTCCCCTCGCCCCACAACACATTCTCCTTCGGCACCCGCACGTTGGTGAACGACATGACGCCGTTGTAGATCGCCTTCAGGCCCATGAAGTGGCAGCGATGCTCCACCTTCACGCCGGGCCAGCTCGCTTCGACGATGAACGCGGTGATCTGCCGCTTCTCCCTGCCGTGGACGACCTTCGACGGAGTCTTGGCCATCACCACCATCAACTCGGCGATCGTGCCGTTGGTGCACCACAACTTCTCGCCGTTCAGGATCCACGCCTCCCCGTCCTCGGACGGGACCGCCGTCGTTTCCATCGCGGCGGGATCGGAGCCCACGTTGGGCTCCGTGAGCGCGAACGCCGACACCGCACCCCGGGCTAGCCGCGGGAAATACTTCTTCTTCTGCGCGTCGCTGCCGAACATCTTGAGCGGCTGCGGCACACCGATCGATTGGTGCGCCGAGAGCAGGGCGGTGATTGAGCCGTCGACCGAGGAGACGAGCTCGATCGCCTTCATGTAGGAGAGCTGGGACAGCCCCAATCCGCCGTACTCGCGCGGGATCTTGATCCCGAACGCGCCGAGCTGCTTCAGACCCTGGACGACGGACTCCGGAATTTCGCCTTCGCGGTCGATCCGGTCGGAGTCCACGCTGCGCAGCAGCGCCTCGAGCTTCTCGAGGAATGGTCGCGCGCGCTCCTTTTCGGCGGGATCCTGGAAGGGATACGGATGGATGAGATCCATCCGCAGC
>JBOHSO010000178.1:0-5328 GCA_050921685.1 Gemmatimonadales bacterium | reverse complement strand
CCTCCGGGTGATCGCCACGGTCCCCGTCGGGAAGAGTCCGTGGGGCGTGGCGATCGCGTCGGGAGGCGACAACCGCTAGGTGTCAGGTGTCAGGTGCCAGGTGTCCGGGGTCTGCGTTACCTTTTCGGTCCCTGACACCTGACACCCGGCACCCGACAGCTGCATGAAGATCGCCGTTTGCATCAAGCGCGTCGCCGACAGTGAAACGCGGGTCAAGATCGCCGCCGACGGCAAGTCCCTCGACGAAGCCGGCGTCAAGTTCATCCTCAATCCCTACGACGAGTTCGCCATCGAAGAGGCGCTGCAGCGCAAGGACAAGGCCGGCACGGGCGAGGTCGTCGTGGTCGCCTGCGGCCCCGCGGCGGCACAGGAGACGATCCGCACCGCCCTTGCGATGGGTGCCGACCGCGGCGTGCTGCTCGAGACGGCCGCCGTGCCGGCCGACGGCCTGGCGGTGGCGCGTGCGCTCGCCGCCGAGCTGAAGGACGGTGGCTGGGACCTGATTCTCTTCGGCAAGATGGCAATCGACGACTACAACCATCAGGTCGGCCCGATGGTGGCGGAGCTCCTGGGGCTGCCGTGCGTCACGAGCGTCGCCCATCTGGAGCTGGCCGACGGCTTGGGGTCCGCCGAGCGCGAAGTCGAGGGGGGGATGGAGCTGGTCGAGTTCCCGCTGCCCGCCGTGCTGACGACGGACAAAGGCCTGAACGAGCCCCGCTATCCGGCGCTCAAGGGCATCATGGCCGCGAAGAAGAAACCGCTCGAGGTGAAGCCGGCGTCGCTGGGCGCGAGCGGGCTGCTGGTGTTGGCGATGCTGCCGCCGGCCGAGCGCCGGGCCGGCCGGGTGGTGGGCGAAGGGGTGGCGGCGGTCCCCGAGCTCGTGAAGCTGCTGCGGGAAGAGGCGAAGGTGCTGTGAGCAGCGTCCTCGCCGTGCTGGAGCAGCGTGACGGCGTGCTGCGCAAGGTCAGTCACGAGGTCGTGACCGGTGCGCGGCGGCTCGCGGACGCCCTCGGGGGTGAGGTGCATGCGGTCGTGCTCGCGGCGGGATCCGTGTCGGGGAGCGAGGCAGCGGGTCGCTTCGGCGCCGACAAGGTGATCACAGCGACCAACGCCGGGTTCGCGCAGTACGCCCCGGAAGGTCATGCGCGGGCGGTGGCGGAGCGCGCCACATCGGGTGGTTTCGGCGCCATCGTGTTCGCAGCGAGCGCCCAGGGGAAGGATCTCGCCCCCCGCGTCGCGGCGCGGCTCGGCGTGCCGCTCGCGGCGGACGTGACCGACATCGCGGTGGACGGCAGCCTCGTGACCGTGACCCGTCCCGTGTACGCCGGCAAGGCGCTGCTCAAAGTGCAGGTGACCGCCGCAACGGCGGTGCTGTCCCTGCGACCCAATGTGTTCACGCCGGTAGAGCGCCCCAAAGCGGGCGCAGCCGAGACGGTGACGGTGGCGGGCGACGCCGGGCGCGTGGTGGCCAAGGGGATCAAAGCCGCCGCCGGCGGTTCGCTCGACGTGGCGGAAGCGCCGATCGTGGTGTCGGGCGGGCGCGGGCTCAAGGAGCCGGCCAATTTCAAGCTCCTGGAAGAGCTGGCCGTGGCGTTCGGCGGCAAGGCGGCGGTGGGAGCGTCACGGGCCGTGGTGGACGCCGGGTGGCGGCCGCATGGTGACCAGGTGGGGCAGACGGGCAAGACGGTGAGCCCGTCGCTGTACGTCGCCGTCGGCATCTCGGGAGCGATCCAGCACCTCGCGGGGATGCGGACCGCCAAGGTGATCGTCGCCATCAACAAGGACAAAGACGCCCCGATCTTCAAGATCGCCGACTACGGAATCGTGGGGGATTTGTTCGAGATTGTGCCGAAGCTGACGGAGGAGATCAAAAAGCTTCATGGATAACGAGCCCTCAGGCCTCAGCGATCAGCCGTCAGCATGATTCCGGCGAAGCACCAGCCACCGCTGCCGCTGGATCGCCTGATCCTCAAGGACGGTTCTGAGGGAGCCGGCGATCGCATGGAGCTGGACGTGCTGTTCGTCGGCGCCGGGCCCGCGGGGCTGGCGGGGGCGATCGAGCTGGCGCGACTGGCAAAGCAGGACAGGTCGTTGGGCGAGCTCCAGATCGGCGTGCTGGAGAAAGCCGAGGCGCTGGGCGAGCACTCGCTCTCGGGCGCCGTGGTCAACCCGCGCGCGCTGCGCGAGCTGTTTCCCGACCTCAAAGACGCGGGCTTGCCGTTTCGCGGGCCCGTCACCCGGGAAGCCGTCTACCTCCTCACCGCGGGCGGCAAGGTGCGGCTGCCCACGCCGCCCACGATGCGGAACCACGGGAACTACATCGCGTCGCTGTGCGAGATCGTGCGCTGGTTGGGCCAGCAGGCCGAGCAGCTGGGGGTGAACGTGTTCACCGGCTTTCCGGCGGCGGCGCTGCTCACGAACGGGAACCGCGTGACCGGTGTGCGCACCGCCGCGACGGGACTGGGGCGCGACGGCGAGCCCCTGTCCGCCCACTTGGCGCCGAACGACCTCACCGCCAAGGTGACCGTGCTGTCGGAGGGCACGCGCGGGATGTTGGCGCAGGCGTGGCTCGAGTGGCAGCAGGTCGGCTCGGAAAACCCCCAGATCTTCGCGCTCGGCGTGAAGGAGATCTGGGAGACCAAGCGGCCGCTGGACCGGGTCATCCACACGCTGGGCTGGCCGCTCCCGACCGACGCGTTCGGCGGCAGCTTCTGCTACCCGCTCGAGCCGAATCTCGTTGCGTTGGGGATCGTGGTGGGGCTCGACTACGGCAGCGCCGCGCTCGACATCCACGTGCTGCTGCAGCGACTGAAACAGCACTCGCTGTTTCGTCAGTACCTCGAGGGCGGCGAGATGGTCGAGTGGGGTGCCAAGACGATCCCCGAGGGCGGCCACTACGCGCTTCCGGAGCGGGCGTCCGGCGACGGCGTCGTGCTGCTGGGCGACGCCGCAGGGTTCGTGGACGTGCCGTCGCTCAAAGGCATCCACTACGGAGTGCAGTCGGGGATCTACGCCGCGCGGGCGATCTTTCAGGCGTTGAAGAGCGGTGACGTGTCCGCCGCGCGGCTCGCGGAGTACGACCGGCTGGTGAAGCAGTCGTACATCGCCTTGGACTTGTACCGCAACCGCAACATGCGGCTCGCTTTCAAGGATGGGTTCTACGCCGGCGGCATCAAGGCGGGACTCATGACGCTGACGGGCGGGCGCTTCCCGGGTGGAAAGATCGCGATGCACGCCGATGCCGATGCGCCGCGCCGCTCGGACCCGGTCGAGTCATTCACGCCCGACGGAAAACTGACGTTCAGCAAAGTGGACGCGGTGTTCAAGGCGGGCAATTCGACGCGCGACACGATCCCCAGTCATCTCGTGGTGGGGCAGGACGTGACGCCGGAGGCAGCACGGTTCTACACGCATGTCTGTCCCGCGGGGGTCTATGAGGAAGTGGACGGAAAGCTCAGGATGAACGCGCCGAACTGCGTGGATTGCAAAGCCACCGACGTTGTCGGCCCGCGCTGGACGCCGAGGGAAGGCGGCAGCGGGCCGAAGTACAAGCGCATGTAGGTTACGGCAAACGCTCTGGCACCTTGTGTTTCTTTGTGCCAGCGTTAGGCTACGAGTAGGGCATCGTCGAGGACGAAATGCTATCTCCCACCGGACTTCGAGTCACCACCTTCATCATTCTCGTTGCGGCGGGCACCACGTGTAGCGATGCCGGCGGGCCAGGGTCGGGTTCGCCCGCTGGGCTTGTGATTGTGTCCGGCGATGATCAGACCGGAGTCGTCGGCAGCGAGCTTCCGAATCCGCTGGTGGCCCGCTTGGTGGATTCGAACAGCGCGCCTATTCGAGGGCAGCTTGTGGTGTTCAGGGTGGTTGCTGGGGGGGGCAGCGTGCTTGCCGGAGCGGCCATCACCAACAATTCAGGCATCGCGCAAGAGCGCTGGACGCTCGGCACGTCAACCGCCGACTCGCAGCAAGTGGAAGCCCGGGCAGTGGACACTAATACCGGCGGGCCCATTGTATTCGCCACGTTTAAGGCCGTCCCAGTCGCCGGCCCTCCGGTCGGGATCCTAAAGGTCGCGGGCGACTCTCAACGTTCGGCAACTGGTACGACACTCCCGGAATCTCTGTCCGTAAGCTTGGCAGACCAGTACGACAACAAGGTCGTTGGAGTCTCGGTGTCTTGGACAGTGCAGTCGGGAGGGGGGAGCATCACCCCGTCTAGTCTCACCGACTCGGCCGGCGTCGCATTGTCAGCGTGGACGATGGGGAACGCCGGGGGACCTGCCACAGCGACGGCAACCGTCCCTGGCGTGTCACCCGCAACGTTCAACGCAGAAGCGCTGGCACTTCTGGATAGCGTGGTCGCGGTGAGCGCCGGCATGCGTCACACGTGTGCCCGGACCAGCTCCGCCGCGGCGTATTGCTGGGGGCACAACGACCTGGGTCAGCTCGGACGTCCCAGCAACAGTCCACTTGAGGCATGTCCGTTCGGCAAGTGCGCGACTCGCGCCATCCCAGTCCTTGGTCCGCTACTCTGGGACGCCGTGGTGGTCGGTAGTGACCACAGCTGTGGCCTCGTGTCCGGAACAGCCCATTGCTGGGGGGGAAACCCATACGGAGAGTTGGGACTTGGAAGCACGGGTGGGGCCGATTTTCCGCCGTCTACCGTGTCTGGGAGCTTGCAACTCACGGCTGCGAGCGCCGGTGGGAACTACACTTGCGGGCTGACACCCCCCGGCGCCGCTTACTGCTGGGGCTCGAATCTCGCCGGCAAGCTGGGCATCGGGCTGGGTCCAGATACGAACGTGCCTACCCCTGTCGCAGGCGGCGTCGCCTTTTCCACCATCGCGACGGACGGCTACCCTAACACAGATGGACTGACCTGCGCGATCGCGGCGGACAGTGCCGCCTACTGTTGGGGTGGAAATCGACTGGGCGAGCTTGGCGACTCCTCCTACCTCGGTAGTCAGGCCACGCCCCAACGCGTCGTGGGAGGGCTCAAGTTCACTGCGATCACCGTCGGCGAAGCGCATGCATGCGCCCTCGCCGTCTCGGGAGCCGCGTACTGTTGGGGAAGCGGTGAGCTGCTGGGTAACGGTGCGTTCGTTCAAATGTGCGGACCAACACCGTGCAGCACCTATCCTGTGCCGGTTTCCGTGGTGCCCAGCTTCACTCAGCTCGCCGCAGGCCTGAACTACACGTGCGGCCTCACCGCGGCGGGTGAAGCTCACTGCTGGGGCTACAACGACAGCGGACAGCTTGGTAACGGCAGGCTCGGGTACGACGCGTTGCCCACCGTAGTACTGGGTGGTCTCCATTTCTCCACAC
>JBOHSO010000177.1:0-4352 GCA_050921685.1 Gemmatimonadales bacterium | reverse complement strand
GAAGCGGCCGCGGTGGGAACGCCGATTGTGTCGCTGGGAGTCGTGTCGCAGCCCTGGGTGCGCGCCTACATCGGCGAGCGGTTCCTCACCAGGGTGCGGCTCGGCCAGGCGGTCACCGTCCACGCCGACGGTCTGACGTCGCCGATCGCGGGGAGCATCGTCGAGATCTCTCCCCGCGCCGAATTCACCCCCCGAGCCGCGCTCACCGAACGTGAGCGCGCCGACCTCGTGTTCGCCATCAAGGTGGAAGTGGACGATCCGGGCGGCCGCCTCAAGGCGGGCCTGCCGGTGACGCTCGAGGTGCCGCTCGCGCCGTGAGCGACATCGCGGTCGACGCCCGCGAGCTGACGCGCCGGTTCGGCTCCCTCATCGCGGTCCAACAGCTCACGCTCCGGATTCCCCGCGGGGAGGTGTTTGGCCTCCTTGGCCCCAACGGGTCCGGCAAGACCACCACCATCCGGATGCTGTGCGGTCTGCTGGAGCCCACCTCCGGCAGCGCGACCGTGGCCGGGATCGACATCCGCGAAGCCCCCGATCGCGTGAAGACGCAGATCGGCTACATGTCCCAGAAATTCGGCTTGTACGAGGATCTCACCGTCGCCGAGAACCTGGAATTCTACGGGGGCATCTACGGGTTGCGCCGGGAATCGCTGGTGACCCGTCTGACCGACGTCGTGGCGTTCCTCGGCCTGGGCAACCGCCTGCACCAACTCGCCGCCCAACTCTCGGGCGGGTGGAAACAGCGCCTGGCCCTGGGGTGCGCATTGCTGCACCGGCCACCGCTGCTGTTCCTCGACGAGCCGACCGCCGGCGTGGACCCCGCCGCGCGACGCAACTTCTGGCGCGTGATTCACGAACTCGCCAGCGCCGGTACGACGGTGCTCGTGACGACGCACTACATGGACGAGGCGGAGCGGTGCGACCGGCTCGCGATGATGAGTGGCGGGCGCTTGATCGCCCTCGGATCACCGAGAGCCGTCGCGGAGCAGGTCGGCGGGCGGTCGCTGGAGGACGCGTTCATCATCCTCCAAGAGCGCGACGAAGCCCCATGATGCCCCGCCTGTGGCCGATGGTGCGGAAGGAATTCGTGCAGATGCGGCGCGACCGCCTCACCACGGGCATCATGTTCGGGATCCCGGTGATCCAGCTGCTGTTGTTCGGGTACGCCATCCAGACGGACGTGCGGAACATCCCCACCGTGGTCCTGGACGAATCGCGTACACCGGGCAGCCGCGCCATCATCGCGGCATTCCAGAACACGGGGAACTTCCGCATCGTCGGTCACGTGAACGGCCGGCCGGAACTGGACGCGGCGATCGCCCGTGGGGACGCGCAAGCGGCGATCGTGGTGCCCGAGGACTACCCCCGCGATCTGGCGCGCCACTCCACGGCCACCGTGCAGGTCATCGTAGACGCCTCCGATCCGCTGGCATCACAGGCGGCGCTGGCGGCCGCCGCGGGCGTCGCCCAGGCGAGGAACCTCGCGATGCTCGCCGCCGAAGCGCGCCGAACCTCGCTCCCGCTCGAGGTGCGCATCCGTCCCCGCTACAATCCGGGTCTGCGCAACCCGGTCTACACCGTCCCCGGCCTCGTCGCCGTCATCCTCACGCTCACGATGGTGGTGATCATGAGCATGGCGATCGTGCGCGAGCGCGAGCGCGGGACCCTGGAGCAGCTCATCGTCACGCCGATCACCAAGACCGAGCTGATGCTCGGCAAGATTGCTCCCTACATCGGCGTGGGGCTGTTTCAGATGACGGCGGTGTTGCTGCTCGGCCGGTTCGTGTTCGACGTGCCCCTCACCGGCAGCGTTGTCAATCTGTACGCCATCGCCCTGCTCTTCATCATCGCCAGCCTGGCGTTCGGCCTGTTCATCTCCACGCTGGTCCGCAACCAGCAACAGGCCATGCAGCTGAGCTTCTTCTACATTCTGCCCAACATCCTGCTGTCGGGCTTCATGTTTCCGCGCCAGGCGATGCCGGTGTTCTTCCAGTGGCTCTCCCTCGCCCTTCCCATCACCCATTTCCTCAAGGTGCTCCGCGGGATTCTGCTGAAGGGCGTGGGCCTCGAGGCGCTGTGGAAGGAGACAGCCATCCTGGCGGGGTTCAGCGTGCTGCTCATCGCGCTGGCGGTGCGCCGGTTCCATAAGACGCTCGACTAGGCGCATCTTTACACTCATGCGCCCCTCCCCCGAGACGTTGCCAGCTCGTAAACGCATGGTTCGGCAACAGCTCGCCCGCCGAGGGATCGCGGACCGAAGGGTCCTCGCCGCCATGGCGTGGGTGCCGCGCGAGTGGTTCCTGCCGCCCACGCTCGCCGCGGACGCCTACCGCGACGGCCCGCTGCCGATCGGGAGCGGCCAGACGATTTCCCAACCCTATATCGTCGCGCTGATGACGGCGTCGCTCGCGCCGCGCCGCCGCGACCGCGTGTTGGAGATCGGCACGGGGTCGGGTTACCAAACCGCGGTGCTGGCGCGCCTGGCGGCGCAGGTGTTCACCGTCGAGCGGCTGCCGGACTTGCTGGTGGAGGCCGAGGAGCGGTTCCGCCGGCTGGGGATCGTGAACATCGAGACGCGGCTCGGCGACGGGGCCGCCGGGTGGCCGGAGGCGGCGCCGTTCGATGGCGTCCTGGTCACCGCGGCGACGCCACGCATCCCCGACCCGCTGCACGACCAGCTGGCCCCCGGCGGGCGCCTCGTGGCGCCGGTGGGTGACCTCGCCGAGCAGGAGTTGGTCATCGTCACCCGGGGCGCCGCGAGCGGCGACTGGCGCGAGCAGCGCGCGGGAGGCGTCCGGTTCGTGCCGCTGGTCTCGCGGCTCGCGTTCCCCGATGAGCCGTCACGGTGACCGAGCTGCTCGGCGCGCACGTGTCGACCCAGGGCGGGGTGGCCCAGGCACCGGCACGCGGGGACGCGATCCGCGCCACGGCGATCCAGGTGTTCACCAAGACGCCGAATCAGTGGCGCGAGCCGGCGATCGACGCCGCCCAAGGCGCCGCGTTCCGGGAATCCCTGGCGCAAACGGGGATCCGGGTCGTCGTGGCGCACGACAGCTACCTGATCAACCTGGCGTCGCCCGATCCCGTGCTGCGCGACCGGAGCGTGCGCAGCTTCACGGCCGAGCTGCAGCGCTGTCTGGCGCTCGGCATCCCGTGGGTCGTGAGCCATCCCGGCAATTTCATGGACGACCGCACCGCCGGGCTCGAGCGCAACGCGCTCGGGTACGCGGCGTGCCTCGCCCTGGTGGACGGCCCTGGTGTACTCATCGAGGGAACCGCCGGGGCCGGTACGGCCCTGGGTGCGACGTTCGAGGAGCTAGCCGCGCTACGGGACGCGCTTCCCCCCCACGCCCGACGCCGGGTGGGGGTCTGCCTCGACACGGCTCACTTGCACGCCGCGGGGTATGACGTGGTCGGCGACCTCGATGGCGTGTGGGCGGCGTTCGACCGGTGGGTCGGTTTGGAGCACCTCAAGTGTCTGCATCTGAACGACTCGCGGGCCGCCCGCGGGTCGCGGCTGGACCGCCACGCCTGGATCGGCGAGGGCACGATCGGGCCGGAACCGTTTCGCCGGATCATGCGGAACCCGGCATTCGCGAATGTGATTAAGATTATCGAGACGCCCAAGGGGGACGATCCGCTGCGCCACGATCGACGTATGCTGCGACGACTGCGCGCCTACGCGCGCGCCCCAAGGTTCCGAGCGGCCTAGGCTCGATGCGACGCTCGTCCCGCGACGGACTCCACCGGTGGCTGCGCGGCCTCGCCGCGCTGCTCCTGGCATTGCAGGCGCTGTCCGGCGGTGCAGCAGCGTTGGTGCACGCCGCCGAATCGAGCGGCGGGCCCGCCACGCTCGAATCGCGGCACGGCGCCCAATGCGTCACGCTGCACGATGTGGCGCGGTGTGTGCAATGCCAGTACGCAGGCACCCGAGTCCTTCCCGTATCCGCTCGATTGGCGCCCGCGGCCGATGCCGGGCGCCACGTGCCACTTTCCAGAGCTCGTCCGGACACCCCCCAGACGCGTGACCGGCAGCTCGGCCCTCCTCCCCGCGCTCCTCCGCTCATCCAGTCCTGACATTCCCCCGGCGCCAGCAGCGCGGTGCCGGCTTCACGCGCGCGCCCCAACCCCGTGCGCCGGACGACTGGACAGGAGTGGAACGACCGATGATCCGATCCATTGGCAGAACCACGCTCTCCGTGGTGCTGCTGGTCGCGCCGGGGGTGCTCGCGGCGCAGCGGCCGACGCCCGGCCCGACGCAGCGGCAGGTGGACTCACTCGCCGCCGAGCTGCGCCGCCTTCAGTCTCGCTTCGACAGCGTGCTCCGGGCACTCGCCCGTCGGCAGGCGGCT
>JBOHSO010000176.1:0-8121 GCA_050921685.1 Gemmatimonadales bacterium | reverse complement strand
GGCCGTACTCGCACTCGCTCTCCGACGACGAGGTGCTATACCGGCCGCCGTCCGAGCGCGAGGAGGAGGCGCGCCGCGACTGCGTCGCCACGTTCCCCGAGTGGCTGGTCGCCGAAGGCGTGACCACCGCCACCGAGCTCGACGCCCTCAAACGGCAGGTGGAGGAAGAGGTCCAGGTCGCGGCCGATGTGGCGCTCGCCGCGCCCCAGCCGAAACCGGAAACCGCGCTGCTCTACGTCTATTCGCCCGACGTCGACCCCACTTCGGAGCAGTTCGACACCGAGGACGACCCGCACTTTACGGGCGAGCCTACCACCATGGTGGATCTCTTGAACGCCTGCCTCCGGGACGAGCTGGCGCACGATCCGCGCGTCCTGCTCTTCGGCGAGGACATCGCCGACGTGAGCCGGGAGCAGCACCTGAAGGACGTGAAGGGGAAGGGCGGCGTGTTCAAAGTCACCTGGGGGCTGCAGCGTCAGTTCGGCAGTCACCGCGTGTACAACTCGCCGCTCGCCGAAGCGAACATCGTGGGCCGGGCGATCGGGCTCGCGACGCGGGGCCTGAAGCCGGTCGTCGAAATCCAGTTCTTCGACTACATCTGGCCGGCGTACCACCAGCTGCGCAACGAGCTCGCGCTGATGCGCTGGCGCTCCAACAACGCCTTCAGCTGCCCCGTGGTCGTGCGCGCCACCTACGGCGGGTACCTGAAGGGCGGCTCCGTCTATCACTCGCAGACCGGCGCCGTGGTGTTCACCGCCGTTCCGGGGCTGCGGGTGGTGTGTCCCGCGACGGCGCTCGACGCCAACGGCCTGTTGCGCACCGCCATCCGGTGCGACGATCCGGTGCTGTTCCTGGAGCACAAGCACCTGTACCGCCAGACCTACAACAAGGCGCCGAATCCCGGGCCGAACTTCATGATCCCCTTCGGGAAGGCCAAGGTCGTGCGCGAGGGGACGCACCTCACCGTCGTGACGTACGGCGCGGTCGTGCAGCGGGCCCTGATGGCCGCCAAGCAGCTCGAGGAGCAGGACGGCATCAGCGTGGAGCTGATCGACCTGCGCAGCCTGTCCCCCGTGGACTGGGCCACGCTCGTCGCCTCGGTGCGGAAGACCAACAGGCTGCTCGTGGCGTACGAGGACTCGCTCTCCTGGGGCTACGGCGCCGAGCTCGCGGCCCGCCTGGGCGACGAGTGCTTCGCCTGGCTCGATGCGCCCGTGAAACGGGTCGCCGCGACCGATACGTTCGTCGCGTACGCGCCCGATCTCGAAGACTTCATTCTCCCGCAGGTAGACGATCTCGCGAAGGCCATGCGCGAGCTGCATGCGTTCTAAGCCGGTCGTCGGCTACAGCCTGCTCTTCTTTCTGTCCGGAGCCACAGCGCTCGTCTACCAACTGCTGTGGATCCGGCTGCTGCATCAGTCGTTCGGCTCCACCATCCAGTCGGTCACGACGGTCGTGGCGGCGTATATGGGCGGCCTGGGGCTCGGCGCCTGGCTGCTCGGAACGCGTGCCGACCGGGATCCCCGTCCGGCGGCGCTGTACGGCCGCCTTGAGATCCTGATCGGCCTGTTCGGGATCGCGTCGCCGATGGTGCTCGATCTCGCGCAGCAGGGTTACGTCGCCATCGCCCGCGGCCTCCCTCCCGGCTCGGGCGCGAGCGTGGCGCTGCGCTTCGGTCTCGCCGGACTCGTGCTGCTCGTCCCGACCACGCTGATGGGGGGCACGCTCCCGGTGCTCACCCGCGCCTTTACCGCCGCCGACCGCGGCCGGCTCCGCGCTTCGCTGGGGTGGCTGTACGGGCTCAACACCCTCGGCGCCGCCCTCGGCACGGCCCTCGCCGGGTTCATCCTGATCGAGCACGTCGGCATCCGCGCCAGTCTCCTCGGGACGGCGGCGTTGAACCTCGCGATCGGGGCGGTGGCGCTTCGACTCCCCGAGCCGGGAAGCCGGACGGCTCCCGAGGCGGAGAGCGAGTCCGGCGGATTCCCGCGCACGCCACCCGGGTTGCGCGCCTTCGCCGTGGGGTTGCTCGGGGTCGTCGCGTTCGCCTCGCTGCTCGACGAGATCGCCTGGACGCGCGTGCTGGTGATGGTGGTCGGCGGCTCGACGTATGCCTTCACGCTGGTGCTGCTCTGCTTCCTGCTGGGGATCGGCATTGGGAGCGCGCTCGTCGCTCGGCGGCGGGCGCCGCCTGGCGAGACCGCCGCCACGGCGGCGCTCGCCCAAGGCGTGACGGCGGCCGGGGCGGCGATGATCCTGGTCTTCTTCAGTGCCCTGCCGGCCTACATCGTCTGGGTGTTCCAGTTCCCGGGACTGGAGGCCGGCGGGCGCCTCGCCATGATGGGTGGCGCCGTGGCTGCCGTGGTGCTCATCCCGGCGGTCGGCATGGGGATGAGCTTTCCGCTGCTCACCGACCTCGTCGCCCGACCTGGAGAGGCCCGCGGCGGGGACGTCGGCCGGGCGTACCTCCTGAACACCATCGGCAGCATCATCGGCGCGGCGCTCACCGGATTCGTGCTCGTCACGGTGCTCGGATCGGACGTCACCCTGCGGCTCGGTATCGCGATCAACGTGGTCGCCGCGCTCGGTCTCGCCGTGCTCGCCGCGCGTGGCGTGGCCGAAGGATCGGCCGATCATGCACGGCTGCGGACACGGGTGTTGGGCGGTGCGGCGCTCGGGTGCCTCGGACTCGCGGCCGCCGTCGCGGCACCGCGCTGGAGCGGGCGTCTCTTCGATTCCGGCCCCACGATTTACGGTCGCGACCTCGAGGACCCGGGGGAGCGACGGGCGTTCCTCGCCCACAGGGGCGCCCGCCAGCTGGCCTTCGTGGAGGGGCGCAACGTCACCGTGTCGGTCTGGGAGGCGGCCGTCGGTCGGACGCTCAAGGTGACCGGCAAGGTCGACGCGTCCGATTACGGCGATATGGACACCCAGGTCATGCTGGGGTTGGCGCCGGCGGCTGCGCGGCCCCACGCGCGCTCCGCGCTCGTGATCGGCTTCGGCAGCGGGGTGACCGTCAAGACGTTGGCTGACATTCCGGGGATGGAGCGCGTGCAGGTGGTGGAGCTCGAGCGCGCCGTGCTCACCATGGCGCCGATGTTCCGACACGTGAACGACGATGTGCTGGCCCGTCCCAACGTCAGCGGGATCGTGGATGACGCGCGCAGCGCCCTGCAGCTCACGTCCGAGCAGTTCGATGTCATCGTGTCGGAGCCGAGCAACCCGTGGATGGCGGGCGTGGCTACGCTGTACACGCCGGAGTTCTATCGCATCGTGCGGGACCATCTCGCCGAGGATGGCGTCTTTTGCCAATGGGTCCAGCTCTACCAACTTCCCCTGTCCGTCGTGGCTGGGATCGCGCGCAACGTGCGCGAAGTGTTTCCGCACCTCACGATGTGGGCCAGCGGCGGCTCCGACCTGATTCTGCTCGGATCGGCGCGGCCGATCGCGCCGGATACGGCCTGGGTGACGACGCTGCTGGGCCGCGGCGGAGCGCTGGCGCAGGCCGGCAGGGAGCACCTGGGCATCGAAGCGCCGGACGAGTACTTCGACCGCCAGGTGCTGGGCGAGGCGGGCGTGGCTCGACTCGTGACCCGTACGACCCTGGCGCATACCGACGACCGCCCCGAGCTCGAGTTCGTGGCGGCGCGGCGGTTTCTCGACCGCAATCGGATCGGCGGCATCATCGATTCGCTGGCGGCGATTCAGGCTCCGGTCGAGGCAGTCGACAAACTCTCCCCCCTGCGGTTCGCCCGGGCTCTCTCGGTGCGACTGGGCAATCCCTCCGGCCTTCCGTACGTCAGCGCTGCGCGGACTGCCCACCCCGACAACCCGCAGTGGGACCTCGCCCTCGCGGGGATCCGGGTAATTTTCGGGGACACGACGCTTGCGGACGCGGTATTGCCGAGCGTCATCGCGTGGGGCGGTGACCCCCGCGCCTTGCTGCTCGCCGGGACGATCGCGGTGCAGCGGAACGACCCTGCACGCGCGCGTCCTCTGCTGGCCCGTGCCCTCGCGGACGGGGCCGATACCGCCCGTGCGCGCGCGGCGCTCGCGCTATTGGCGGCGCGCGACAGTCAGTGGTTGGCGGTCGCGGCGGATGTTCGGGCGTCGCTGCGAGCCACGCGCAACACGTTGAGCTCGCCGTTCCCGCGCGATCTCCTGTCACCGACGCTGTCGCAGCTCGTCCTCCACGGCCCGGCGGCGCTTGCCGAGAGCGTGCTCGTGGAAACGATCCGGGTGCGGCCGGGATGGGGACGGGCCCACGAGCTGCGGGCCGTTGCGGCGCTGCGCGCGCTCGCCTGTGATGTAGCGGCCGAGCAGTTCCTGACCTTGGCGGAGTTCGGGATGCAGCGGGAGGACGCGCCGTACCTCGTTACGCGGTGCCGGCGCGAAGCGCGGCAGGTGCGATCGCCGCCTTAGGAGGTTTCGCCGAGGACATGGCGGATTTCGCTCGCCGCCTCGATGGCGTGATCCACGTCGCGCGACAGCGCGCGGGCCTGCTGGGTGGCTTGCGTGAGGTCGCTGAGCACCGCCGCGACGCCTGCCGACCGGAGACGCAGCAGATCGAAGCGCATCGTCTGCATCGCCAGCACGAACGACTCGAGCTGCTCCTCGATCGCCTGGCGGCGACGCAAGAGATCGCTCAGCGCCTGGCGCTGCCGCCCCAGCATGCCGACCTGACGCTCCCGCTCGGGAGAGTCCGGCATCTGCTTCAGGGTCGCCAGCCGGCCGTCGAGCCGCTCCAGCGCGCCCTGCTCGACGTCGCCGCTCAGGGCATGCAGCGTCCGCGCCAACTCTTCGGCGCGCTTGAGCAGCGCGTTCGCCGTCGCCGCGACGTCGGGCAACAGCTTCTGCTCGGACTTGGGCAATCGCTCCACCACCCGCATGATCGCCTGATAGTCGCCGCGGGCCTGTTGAACGGCCACCGCCTGACGCCCGAACTCTCCGGTGGTCGGCGCCGCCAGCGCCCCTGCCTTGCCGGGGCTCGCGAGCCCGAGCCGCACGTCCGCGGCATCCGGCGCCAGCGGACGGTGCAGCACGTCGCGCCAGGAGTAGCCGGCCTGCCACAGTTTCATGAATTGTGGCAACACCCCGAACGCTCCCCACAACATGATGGGCCAGTAGGACCAGTTCAGGCCCCCGCCGTTCATCAGGTCGAGCAGCAGCAGCCCGGCACTCACTGAAGCCCACGACACGAAGGCGCCGCGCGTCTTGCGAACGATCTCCGGCTCCCCGGACGCGGGTGCAGCGAGTTCCTTCCCCTTCCCACGGCCCCGGCGCGGGACCGTCGGGCTGCGTGGCACGCCCACCGGAGGCTCGGGCAGCTGTGCCAGGCCGGCGGGGCTGCGCCGGCTGCCGGCGACTGATTGGCGGCGCGGGCGATAGGCCGGGGCGGTGCGCGATTCGAGGGCGCGGCGCAAGGCGTCCGCGGTGGGCCAGCGGCTTTCGGGCTCCTTCTCGAGACAACGCATGATGCAGCCCGCGAGGTCCTCCGGGCATTCGGGGACGCGATCCGAGAGGTGGGGAGCCGCTTCGGTGATTTGCTTGATGAGGATGCCCGGAACCGTCGGCGCCTGGAAGGGCAGCTCGCCGGCGAGCGCCTGGTAGCCGACCACTCCCAGACTGTAGAGATCCGAGCGTCCATCGATCTCGCGATCGCCGGCGGCCTGCTCCGGACTCATGTAGTGGGGCGTCCCGATCGCCACACCGGTGCCCGTGAGCCCGCCGCCGGTGGTGGAGGAAAGCGCTTTGGCGATGCCGAAGTCCGTCACCATCACGCGGCCCCGGCTGCCCTCGAGCATGATGTTGTCGGGCTTGACGTCCCGGTGGATGATGCCGAGCGCGTGGGCGGCGCCGAGGGCGTCGGCGGTCTCGATCAGGATGCGCCGCGACTCTTCGGCGGGCAGCCGGCCGCGGCGCTTGAGGCGCGCCGATAGCGGCTCGCCGTCGATGAACGCCATGACGAAGTAGACGAGGCCCTCGGGGCCTTCCCCGACGCTGTGGATCGGGACGATGTTCGGGTGGGTCAACCGCGCGGCCGTCTCCGCTTCGCGCAGGAAGCGCAGCCGCACCTCTTCCCGGAACGCCAGGTCCGGCGGCAACACCTTGATCGCCACCTGGCGTTTCAACCGCTCGTCCCGGGCCTGGAAGACGACCCCCATCCCGCCACGCCCGATCTCCCCATCGAGCGTGTAGGAGCCGCCCAAGGCCTGGGTCAAACGCCCGGCCAGCGACCGGTCCGAGACGGTCATTGCGAAACGCGGTTCATATCGGCCCTAGATTTATCTCCGTCCGCAGACCCATGCAACCTATCGAATCGTCAAAACTTAGCCATCAGTCGTCAGCCGTCGGCCATGAGTGAACCCGCCAAGCTGACGGCTGCTGGCCAGTCGCAGGTGGCTCATTTGACAGTCCGTGCCCAATTGGCGGTGCCGAGTCGGAACGTTCCTTCACAACGCCGGGTTTCACTGATGGCACGCCGGATGCGTTCGCCGCCGTTCGTATCCCAGCTCTCCTCAGGAGTGAAACCGAAATGTCTGAACGATTGACGCTGCCCGTGCTGCCGCTCCGGGAGGTGGTGTTGTTCCCGGGCGTGACCACTGTCGTCGGCGTGGGGCGTCCCGCCACCATGCGGGCCATCGAGGCGGCGCTCAAGTCCGAGGGCCGGCTCATCTTCGCCGTCTCGCAGCGGGAGAACGTCGACCAGGTGAAGCCGGCCGTCCTGTACACCATGGGGACGGTGGCGCGCATCGGGCAGGTGCAACGGGGCCTGAACGGCGTGCAGATCCTGCTGCAAGGCGAGTACCGCGCCACCGCGGTGCATTACGTCGATGGGGAAAGCTATCTCACCACCGTCGTGCGCGAGGCGCCCGATCTGCCGCCGCTCAATGCACAGGATCCCACCTTCGTCGGCTTGTACCGCGAGGTGCGCGAGCGCGCCGGCGAGCTGGGACAGAAGTCCGGGTTGCCGGAGGAGGTCGTCAAGGAGGTGCTCGGGGGCGTCACCGACCCGGGGCGGCTCGCCGACCTGGTGGCGGGTCATATCGAGGTCAAGCCGGTGGACCGGCAGTCGCTGCTCGAGACCCTGGCGGTCGAGGAGCGGCTGCGCCGCGTGCTGGTGGCGGTGCAGCGCCAGATCGGCGTGCTCGACGCACAGGAAGACATCAAGACCCAGGTCCAGGAGGAGCTGGGTGAGCGGCAGCGCGAAATGTTCCTGCGTGAGCAGATGAAGGCGATCCGCAAGGAGCTGGGCGAGGAGGACGAGGCCAGCGAGGTGGAGGAGCTGCGCAAGCGCCTGGCAGCGCTCGAGCTCCCGGAGGCCGCCCGCAAGGAGGTCGAGCGCGAGCTGTCGCGGCTCGAGCGTGCGGGTCGCGAATCGATGGAAGCGCAGGTGATCCGGACCTACCTCGAAACGTTGGCCGAGTTGCCGTGGAGCACGCGGTCGGAGGAGTCGCTCGACTTGAAGCGGGCGGCGGCGATTCTCGAAGAAGACCACTTTGGGCTGCAGGACGTCAAGGATCAAGTGCTCGAATTCTTGGCGGTGCGGCAGCTCCGCCAGCGCCAGGCCGCCGAAGCGGAAGGCAAAGGGCCACAGGGCGAGCCGGAACCGGTCGTGAAGCAGCAGGATCCCGAGTCGAAAGGCTCGATCCTGTTGTTCGTCGGCCCGCCGGGCGTCGGCTAGACGTCGATCGCCAAGTCCATCGCCCGGGCCATGGGGAGACCATACGTTCGCATCTCCCTGGGCGGTGCACGGGACGAGGCGGATATCCGCGGCCATCGACGGACCTACGTCGGGGCGATGCCGGGACGGATCATCCAGGGCATGAAACAGGCTGGGGCCAAGAACCCCGTGTTCCTGCTCGACGAAGTGGACAAGCTCGGCATCTCGTTCCAGGGCGACCCGGCCTCGGCGCTGCTCGAGGTGCTCGATCCGGCGCAGAACGATTCGTTCACCGATCATTACCTCGGGGTGCCGTTCGACCTGTCGGAAGTCTTGTTCATCGCGACGGCGAACTTCCTCCAGAGCATCCCCGGTCCGCTGCTCGATCGGTTGGAAACGGTCGTGTTCGCCGGCTACACGGAGCGGGAGAAACTGGAAATCGCCAAGCGGTACCTGAT
>JBOHSO010000175.1:0-11553 GCA_050921685.1 Gemmatimonadales bacterium | reverse complement strand
AGGGCCGTGACGCGCTCGATCAGGAACGGGCCGGTGAGGATCAATACGCGGTCGGGGGACACCAGGCCGTCGAGGCGGCGCACCGCCTGCGCGAGCAGCGGGCGGTCCCCGGCGAGTGGCAGCAGCTGCTTGGGGCGCTCGGGCGTCGACAGCGGCCAGAAGCGGGTGCCGGTCCCGCCCGCGAGGATCACCGCCCAGACGGTCACGGCGGGGCCTGCGGCGGGACGTCGCCCAGCAGGGCGGCTACCTGAGCCGAGAGTTTCGAAGGGCTGAAGGGCTTGGTCACGGTCGCGGCACCGAGCTGGCGTGCTTCGGCGAGGACGCGCTCCTCGCCTTCGGCCGTCAGGACCATGACCGGGAGCGCCGCCGTGGCGGGCCGATCGCGCAGCTCGCGTAATAGGTCCATCCCGGAGCCGTCGGGAAGGTGGATGTCGAGCAGGAGGGCGTCGGGGCGGTCCGCTGCATCGGCGTGCAGGGCGGCGCGCGCCTCGAAGAGGGAGCGCGCCAGTCGCAGCTCGTAGCCGCGCGACTCCAGTTGCAGGCGGAGCAGCAGGCCGATATGGGGCTCGTCGTCGACGACAAGGACGCGCCGGGCCCGGGATGCGGCGGGGGTGGCCACCGTGCCGGCTCCTCGACTCAGAGCAGGCCGGCGATGGCCGTGCGATGGCGGCGGAGATCGAAGAGCAGCGTGCCGACGTTGGTGTCGGGGCGCACCAGGATCACGAGCATGGCGTCCTCGTGCAACACCGCGACCACCGCGATTCCGGCCTCGTACTCGAGCACTCCGGTCGCGAACTCGCCCCTGCTGCCGGCGGTGCCGAGGTCGCTCATGCCCCGGACCACCGACGGGAGCAGCGCGGCCACGCCTTCGGGGTCGATGCCGTCGGCGCTCGCCGCGTCGATCGGCAGACCGTCGCGCCCCACCACCACCACGGCCCCCACCCCGGGGCGGCGCGCGATCGTCTGGACCAGCTCCCGGATCGTCGGCATACGGGCGCGAAGCTAGGACGGGGCCAAACGGAAGTCAAGCAGTGAGAGGGGGTTGGGTGATTCGCGGGGCGCAGCGATACGCAGCTCGCGTGACACTCTGCGGCGCGCAGGCGACTCGGGCGCCACAGCGGCGCGCGAGGAACGTCATCGCGGTCGCTGTCTTGCGCTGGCAGTTGCGCGAAGTGCGACGCCGGGAAAAAAATTCGCAATGCTCGCCGTGCCTGGTCCCGTTTGGAAGTCCAGCGCTGATCGCGGGTTGACCCATTTCCCGACGCCGCGGTATCTTCCGCGCGAGTCCATGCGCGTTCCCCGGTTTCGCTTGTCGTTTGTCCCCGTCGTGACGGCTCTCGCCGGCGCGGCCGCGGCCTGCGAGGACGCCAGTGGGCTGCCCCCCGCGACCATCGCGAACCTGGTCGATACCATCTCGCTCTTCGCGCTGGACGGCACGCCGCTCTCGGCGCCCTCGGGCTTCAACATCGAGGCGGCGCAAGTGTTGCGCACCGACCGCTCGGCGCGGTTCGATTTCGCCTTCAACCTCACGCCGGCCGGAGACGCGGTGCTGTTGCCCACCGGCGCCCTGGACCTGGGACGGGCGTCGGGAATTCTGGTGCAGAGCACGTCCTTCGATTCGGTGAGAAGTGCTCCCGTCGACGGCTACACCGACTCGCTCCCCGTGGTCGTGGACAGCGGCACGGTCGCCGTGGTGCGCTCCCGACCCAGCGCATGCGTGTTCGGCGCGGTCGTCTTCTTCTACGGCAAGGTGCAGGTGTTGGCGGTCGACACGGTTGCGCGGCGCATCGATCTCCAGGTCCTGGTCGACCAGAACTGCGGCTATCGCGATCTCGAGCCCGGCATCCCGCGCCGGTAGTCCCATGATCGATCTACGGCTTCTGCGAAGCGCCCCCGCCGAGGTGCGGGCGGCTCTTGCGCGCCGTGGCGACCCGGCGCTTCCCGCCTTGCTCGACGAGTTGCAAACGCTCGACGAGCGACGCCGGGCGCTCACCACCGAGCTCGACGGACTGCGAGCCGCCCGCAACGAGGCGGCGCAGGCGGATGCGCGGTTCGTCAAACAGCACGGCGCGCTGCCGACCGAGGTGGTCGACCAACGCCGCGCCCTGGGGACGGGCATTGCGGAGGCGGAGGCAGGCCTGCGGGCCGTGGAGGGGCAGCTCGAGGCGAAGGCCCTGTACGTCCCCAACCCCCCGCTCGCCGACGTGCCGGAGGGCGACGCATCGCACAACCGCGTGATGCGCACCTGGGGCGCGCCGCGGCCGTCGGCACCCGACGTCAAACCCCATTGGGAGATCGGCGAGCGGTTGGGGGTGCTCGATTTGCCGCGCGGCGCCAAGCTCGCCGGCTCGGGGTTTCCGGTGTTGATGGGGGCGGGCGCGCGCCTGGCGCGGTCGTTGATCCAGTTCATGCTGGACCTGCACACGCGCCAGCACGGCTATGTGGAGGTCGAGCCCCCGTTCGTCGTGCGGCGCGAGATCATGCAGGGCACCGGGCAGCTGCCCAAGTTCGAAGAAGACTCGTACCGGGTAGCGACCGACGACCTGTTCCTCGTGCCCACAGCAGAAGTCCCGGTGACCAATCTGTACAGCGGCGAGGTGCTGGATGGTGCCCGCCTCCCAATTGCCCATACGGCCTACACGCCGTGCTTTCGCCGCGAGGCGGGGGCAGCCGGGAAGGATACGCGGGGGTTGTTGCGCGTGCACCAGTTCGACAAAGTGGAGCTGGTGCGCTTCGTACGCCCGGCCGACTCTGCCGCCGAGCTGGAGCGGCTCACGCAACACGCCGAAACGGTGTTGCAGCTGCTCGAGCTGCCGTACCGCGTGACCCTGCTCGCCGCCCAGGACCTGGGCTTCGCCGCCGCCAAGACCTACGATCTCGAGGCCTGGGCGCCCGGAGTCGGCGCCTGGCTCGAGGTGTCGAGCGCTTCGAGCTTCAGCGACTTTCAGGCGCGTCGCGCCAACGTCCGCTTCCGGCCGTCGAAAGGGGCGAAGCCGGAGTATGTGCATACCCTCAACGCCTCGGGCCTCGCGCTGCCGCGGACGCTCGCCGCGCTGCTCGAGACGGGCCAGCAGTCGGATGGCAGCGTTACGCTCCCGGCGGCACTGGTCCCCTACATGGGCACCGACCGTCTCACGGCCTCCGGTGGGTAGCGACACGTTCCGCCGGTCCGGACCGGCGGCGGTGGTCGCCCTCGCCTTTCTGTTCGGCGCCCTGTCGGTCGGCTCCGCGTGGGTGGTGGCGCGCCACTTGAGCGACGACGCGCGCGATACCAGCCGTCTGTTCGGACGTGTGTTCGCCGGGCTCAGCGACCCGCGGCCCGACGCGGCCACGGAAGCGCTGTTCGATCTGGCCGCCCAGGTGCGCGCGCTCGGGATCCCGCTCGCCGTCACCGACAGCGCGGGACGGGTGACTGCCATGGAGAACGCCCCATCCGACGTCGTGCGGGACAGTGCGCACCTCCGGGCCTGGGTGGCCGTGCTCGACGCCATCAATCCGCCGGTGCCCGGTCCCGGCAAGGGCCTGGTGCACTACGGCACGCTCCCGATCACGCGCCGGCTCACCACACTCGCGCTGCTCGAGGGGCTGGTGCTGATCGTGCTGGTTGGTCTCGCGGTGTGGGCCTACCGCGAGCGCCTCGGGGCGGTGCGCGACCGGCTGTGGGTGGCTATGGCCCGTGAATCGGCCCACCAGCTCGGCACGCCGTTGATGAGCCTGACCGGGTGGGTCGCGCACCTGCGCGAGCATCCCGGGGAACCGGCCGCCGAGGTCGCGGTCCACCTGCAGGCCGACGTCGAGCGGTTGGAGCGCGTGGCGCGGCGGTTCGAGCGCATCGGTCGCCCACCGCGGCGCGAGCCGGTGGGGCTCGGCGCGGTCGCGGAACGGGTGGTGGCGTACTTCCGGCCGCGGCTCCCCACCCGCGCCAATCCGGTGACCCTGTCGCTGATCGCCGCTGGACCCGGGCCGACGATTCAGGGCGATCCGGTGCTGGTCGAGTGGGCGCTCGAAGCCCTGGTCAAGAACGCCGTGGACGCGCTGTCGGGCCGTGGTGGCCATGTGGCCGTCCAGGTGGAGGGTGCCGGCACGGTCGCGCGCCTCAGCGTGCGCGACGACGGGCCGGGGATTCCCGCCGGCCACCGTGGGGAAGTGTTCGAGCCGGGGGTCTCGAGCAAGCCCGGCGGGTGGGGGCTCGGGCTGCCGCTGGCGCGCCGCATCGTCGAGCAGCAACACCGCGGGCGCGTGCACTACCACCCCGGAAACCCGGGCAGCACATTCGTGCTGGAGTTTCCCCTCGCGGCGGAGCGCGGCCAATGACGCTGGCCTTGAATCCCGCTCAGCGCCGCGCGGTCGAGCACGACGAGGGGCCGTTGCTGGTGCTCGCCGGCGCGGGGTCGGGGAAAACGCGCGTGCTCACGGCGCGGATCGCGTATTTGATCGGGGCGCGCGGCATCCGGCCCGACCGGATTTTCGCGGTGACCTTCACGAACAAGGCAGCGGGAGAGATGCGCGAACGGGTCGCCACGCTGCTCGGCGCCGACCCGCGCGGCCTGTGGATCGGCACGTTCCATTCGCTCTCGGCGCGGTTGCTGCGGCGCGAGGCGCCGTTGCTCGGATTCGGACCCAACTTCACGATCTACGACGAGGACGACTCGCAGGCCCTGCTCAAGCGGATGCTCGAGCAGCGCGAGCTGTCGCCCAAGGCCTATCCGCCGCGCGCGCTGCACGCCCTCATCTCGGGCGCCAAGAACCGCCTGATCGATCCGGACGAATTCACCGCGGCCGCGGAATCGCCGCTCGCCCGGGTGGCCGCCGACTGTTATCGCGACCTGGGCGACTCGCTGCGGCGCGCCAACGCCCTGGATTTCGACGACTTGTTGTTGTTCCCGCTGCGGCTGTTCCGCGAGCATCCCGAGCGCCTCGCCTACTGGCAGCGGCGCTTCGATCACGTGCTGGTAGACGAATTCCAGGACACGAACGCCGCGCAATACCGCCTAGTGCGGGCGCTCGCCCAGCCGCACCGCAACCTCTGCGTCGTGGGCGACGACGATCAGGCCATCTACGGCTGGCGGGGAGCCGACCTGCGTCACATGCTGGCGTTTCAGGATGACTTTCCGGGCGCGACGATGGTCAAGCTCGAGCAGAACTACCGCTCCACGGCGGTGATCCTCGAGGCCGCGAACGGTGTGATCGCCGAGAACCGCGACCGGCTCGGCAAAACGCTGTTCACCGCGACGGCCGGCGGAGAGTCGATCGTGCGGCTCACCGCGGCGGACGAGCGCGACGAGGCCGAATGGATCGTCGGCGAATTCGCCGGGCTCGCCGAGCGCAGCGACCTGACCTACGAGTCCATGGCGGTGTTGTATCGCACCAACGCGCAGTCGCGCGCGTTCGAAGAGGCGCTGCGGATGCGCGGGGTGCCGTACCGGTTGGTCGGGGCGGTGAGTTTCTACGAGCGGCGCGAGGTCAAGGATCTGCTGGCGTACCTGCGGCTCATCGCCAATCCCGCCGACGACCAGGCGTTCGCCCGCATCGCGAACGTGCCGCGCCGCGGTCTGGGGGAGGCCTCGCTCGCGGTGCTGGCCGAGGCGGCGCGTCGCTGGGGCAAGCCGCTGCTCGAGGTCGCCCGGGGGGCGGCCCGGCTCGACGCGTTGCGCCCGGGCGTGCGGGACACCCTTTCCCAGTTCGCGGGTCTCATCGAACGGCTGCGCGAGGCGGTGGGCTCGGCCGATCCCGCGACGGCGCTCGAGACCGTGCTCGCGACGACCGGCTACGAGGCGTGGCTGGCCGACGAGGGTGTGGAGGGTGTGGACCGGCTCGACAACATGCGCGAGCTCGTGGCCGGCGCCGCGGCATGGGCCGAAGTGGCGGAGGTGACGGGGGACGAGGAGGAGGAGCCCAACACGCTGATCGAGCGCTACCTCACGCAGGCCGCGCTCGTCACGCCGACCGACGAGTTCGGCGGCACGGGCGCCACGGGGATCACGCTGCTGACCGTCCACATGGCGAAAGGGCTCGAATGGTCGGTCGTGGCGCTCGCGGGACTCGAGGACGGATTGTTCCCGCTCGCCCGCACGCTTGGCGAGCCGGGTGGGCTCGAGGAAGAGCGACGATTGTGCTATGTCGGTGTGACGCGGGCTCGCGAGCGTCTGTATCTCTCCTGGGCGCGCACGCGCTACCGCAACGGTCGGCTCGAGCTCGCCGAGGCCTCGCGGTTCTTGGACGCGGTGCCGCCCGCGATCGTGGAGGAGCGGAGCACGACGCCGGCGTGGAGCCGCGGGGACGTGGAGCGCCGGTCGGGACGGGGCGCCTCGGGTTCCTGGTCCGCGCGATATCGTCCGGTGCGGCCCAGTGCCGGCGCCAACGGCACCCCGGGCCGGCGGGAGTTTCGCGTCGAAGAGCCGGTGTTCGACGACGACGTATCGCAGGACACTCCACGCTACTTGCACGGCGAGCGCGTGCGGCACCGCAAGTTCGGCGGGGGCGTGATCCGGATGGTCTCGGGCACCGGCCGCACCCTCAAGGTCACCGTCGAGTTCGACGACGCCGGAATCGGGACCAAGCAGTTGCTCGTCGCCTACGCGGGGCTCGAGAGAGAATGGGACGGAGACAGCGCATGAGCGTCACACCGGACGAGGTCCTCAAGATCGCTCGGCTCGCCGAGCTGCACGTGGACGAGGCGGCGCTACCCGCGCTCGTCGAGCACATGTCACGCATCCTGGACTATGTCGCGCAGCTCGCGGGCGTGCCGGCGACAGAGGGCGTCAAGCCCTACATCCCCGGCCCGGAGGAGATTGCGTTTCGCGCGGACGAGGTGCGGCCGGCGCCGCTCGCCTTCGGGCCGGACCAGCTCGCGCCCGCGTTTCGCGACGGGTTCTTTCTCGTGCCGCGTCTCGGAGCGTTTGAGACAGCCGCACCGGCCGCGGAGGAGGACCACGAGTGACCTCCGCCGTCGACCCGCATCACGCAGCGGCAGAGGCCGCGGACCGGCTCGCCCAAGCCGAGGCGCTCCATGCGCTCCTGACCCCGATCGCGGACGTGCGGACGTCACTGGCCGCGCAGGCGGAGCGCGTGGATCGCGCGGGCGCGCTTGCCGGGATGCCCGTCGCGGTCAAAGACAACATCTGCACCCTCGACTTCACGACCAGCTGCGGATCGCGGATTCTCGAAGGGTACCGCTCGCCGTTCGACGCCACGGCCATCGCGCGACTGCGGGCCGCGGGCGCGCTCATCGCCGGCAAGACCAATGGCGCCGAGTTCGCGATGGGCTCCTCTCCGGAGCACTCCGCGTACGGCCGGACGCATCACCCGCTCGACCCCGAGCGCGTGCCGGGCGGCTCGTCGGGTGGCTCCGCGGCGCTGGTGGCCGCCGGGGCGGTCCCCACCGCGCTCGGCTCCGAGACCGGCGGCTCGGTGCGGCAACCGGCGGCGTTCTGCGGCGTGGTCGGGATCAAGCCCAGCTACGGCCGAGTGTCGCGCTACGGTCTCGTCGCCTTCGGGAGCTCGCTCGATCAGATCGGCGTGGTCGGCTGGAGCGTGGCGGAGACGGCCCGTGTGCTGTCGGTGATCAGCGGTCGCGACCCGCTCGACGCGACGTGCGAGGACCGGGATCCATTGCCGGTTCCCGCGGCGCCGGAAGACCTGCAGGGGTTCGTGATCGGCGTCCCGAAGGAGTACTTCCCGCCCGACCTCGACCCCGGCGTGCGGCGCGCGTGCGAGCGGGTCCTGCGCACCATCAAAGAGCTGGGCGCGGCGGTGCGCGAGGTCTCGCTGCCGCACACCGCGTACGCGATTCCGACCTATTACATCCTCGCTCCGGCGGAGGCGTCGTCCAACCTGGCGCGCTACGATGGCGTGCGCTACGGGCCGCGCTTCGACGGCGCCGCCGATGTGCGGGCGCTGTACCGGAGCACGCGGGGGCGAGGCTTCGGCGCCGAAGTGCGGCGCCGCATCCTCGTCGGCACCTACGTCCTGTCCTCCGGTTACTACGACGCCTACTACCGCCGGGCGCAGCGGATGCGCGCGTTGATCGCGCAGGATTTCCGCGCCGTCTTCGATCACGGCGTGGATCTCCTGTTCACCCCGGCGACCCCGACGCCGGCGTTCCGTGCCGGTGAGAAGCTCGGGGACCCGGTGGCCATGTACCTCGCGGACATCTTCACGGTGACGGCCAACCTCGCGGGGCTGCCCGCGATGACGGTGCCGATCGGGCGGGTCGATGGGTTGCCGGTGGGTGGGCAGCTGATCGCGCCGTCGTTCCTCGAGGACGAGATGCTGGAGGCGGCGTTCGCGCTCGAGCGCGCGGTGTCCGCGCGGGAGGAGGCGTGAGCACCGCCGGGCGGTGGGAGACCGTCATCGGCCTCGAGACCCACGTTCAGCTGCGGACCAGATCGAAGATGTTCTGCGGCTGCTCGAGCGCCTTCGGCGCACCTCCCAACACGAACGTGTGCCCGGTGTGTCTGGGTCTCCCCGGCGCCCTGCCGGTGCCCAACGGACAGGCGATCAGGCTGGCCGTGCGCGCGGCGCTGGCGCTCAACTGCCACATCCATCTGCGCAGCATCTTCGCGCGCAAGAACTACTTCTACCCGGACCTGCCGAAGGGCTACCAGATCTCGCAATTCGAGGAGCCCCTCGCTAGCGGCGGCGCGCTTGCGTTCGCGAGCCCCGAGCGCGGGTCGGTCACGGCGACCATCGTCCGCTTGCACGTGGAGGAGGATGCGGGCAAATCGCTGCACGATCGGGTCCCAAGATCCACCGCGGTGGACCTGAACCGCTCGGGCGTCCCCCTCGTCGAAATCGTTACCGGGCCGGACTTCCGCTCGCCGCAGGAGGCCCGCGCCTACTTGGTGGCGCTGAAAGCCGTGCTGGAATACGCCGACATCTCCGATTGCGATCTGGAAAAGGGGAGCCTGCGGGTGGATGCGAACGTGTCGGTCCGCCCGATCGGCGAGCAGGCGCTCGGCACCAAGACCGAGGTGAAGAACATCAACTCATTCGCGTTCGTCGAGAAGGCGCTCACCGTGGAGCGCGACCGCCAGCTCGCGGTGGTCGAGGCAGGTGGTCGCATCGAGCAGCAAACGATGCTGTACGATGCCAAGGCGAACGCGGTGCGCCCGCAGCGCAGTAAGGAGGAAAGCAAGGACTATCGGTACTTCCCGGAGCCCGACCTCCCACCGCTCGTGATCCCCGCGCCGTGGCTCGATGAAGAGCGGCGGGCGCTCCCCGAGCTGCCAGCGGCTAAGCGCGAGCGGCTGACGGCTCGCTACGGCCTCTCAGCCCAGGACGCAGCCGTCCTGGCCCAATCCCGCGAGGTGGCCGATTACTTCGAAGCCGTTGTGCGCGCCGGGGGGGAGGCCAAGCCGGCCGCGCATTGGGTGATGGGCGAGGCCCTGGCCGACGCGAATGCGAATGGGGGGACGCTGCGCGTGGCGCCCGACACCCTCGTCCGGCTGCTCGCCCTCGTACAGGAGGGCGCCGTCTCCCGCCAGGCGGGAAAGCACGTCTTCACCGCCCTTGCGGAGCGCGGGGGGGGCGATCCCCGGGCGGTCGCGGCGTCGTTGGGATTGATCCAGGTGGCGGACACCGACGCACTGGGTCGGTGGATGGAGGAGGTGCTCGCGGCGCACCCCGCGGAGGTGGCCCGGTATCGGCGCGGGGAAACCAAGCTCCTCGCCTTCTTCGTGGGACAGGTGATGAAGACCTCGCGCGGGAAGGCCGATCCCAAACTGGTGTCCCCGCTGCTCGAGCGACGATTGGGCGGGTGAGCCGGGGCGGGCCTAGCCCTTCGTCCCGCTGACCAGAACCTCTCCGTCTTGGAGACAGAACTTCACCCGCGAGTCGTATCGCCGGGCGCACCGCGGGCAGACCTTCGTGAAGGCGATCGGCGTGGTGGATTTGATCGCCGAGGCGAGGTCGGTGCCGTCCTTGGGGCAGAAGCTCCAGGTGTCCTCGCAGCGGGTACCGCACTTCGGACACATCCTCACGCGGTGGCCGCTGCCTGCTCTCGCCACGGCTTGGCGGCCCGCGCCCCGCGCCAGAACCCCAGCGACGAAGCCGGAAGCCCGAAGTGCTCCTCGGCGGTCTCCCGCAGCCGCTCGGGATCCTGGCGCCCCCCTTCCTGCAGCGCCCGGCGCCGCATGCGCTTGGCGAGGCCCAATGCCCGCTCGCCTGCCGGATCGAGTCGGTGCGCCGTGGCGTGTGTCTCCGCGAGCCCCTCCATGACGTATTCGAACGCCACGGCCATCTGGCGCTCTACGTCGTCGCCCGGGAGGTCCCATCGGCTGTTTTCCGCGATCAGCTGGAACGCCCATTGCCAGCTTTGGCTTTCGGTGAGGTGGACCATGCCGCGAAACAGGCGACGGTTGGTCCGGATGCTGAACAGGGTGGGGGAGAGAATCGCATCGAGGTGGGTGTCGCTCGCCGCGTGGTCCTGCTGGATGACGGATTTGGCGGTGCGGGCGTAGCGGTCGCCGAGGTGCGTCTCGAGACGGCTCTCCCAGTAGCTGTGTCCCAGCGAGGCGGTGCTGCTGGTCAGCACGAGCTGGCGCGGGACGTAGAAATTGTGCGCCACGGTATCAGCGGCGAGGTGCGATAGATACCCCAAGCCGAAGGCGCGCAGGCCGTCGGTGTGCGCCAGCTCGTGAATCTCCCGGCCGACGTGCCAGGCGTGGCAGTGCCGGCCCACTGGAGCGTATTTCTTCGCGATGGAGGTGTCAGCGGCGATGTTGCCGTACAGATAATCGTAGGGATAGGCACGCAGCAGGTCGGCGACCGCCGTGGGCAGCGAGACCAGGTTCGCGAGCACCGACTCGCCGAGGTAGACGTGCGTGGCGGGCGTCCAGGCATGCGCCACGCCCGGCAGGACGACGAGCACGACCAGCGCCACGCCCAGCAGGGCCAGCGCGCGTCTCAGGATTTCCTCCGCTTCACCCGTCGCTTGGGAGGACGCGGCCGCACCTCCCGCCACAGCGACAACCCCTGTTGGACGGTGCGGACGGTGGTGGCGATGTCCGCCAGCCGCGTTTCGGCGGCCTCGGCGGCCCGCCCGATGCGCTGGCGCAGCTCGCGCGACGTTTCGGCCACGCCGTCGACTTCCTTGCGGATGGTCGAGACGAGCTGGCGGACGTCGGTCACGACGGGTATCGCCGAATCCTGCAGGGCGCGCAGGATCGCGCGCACGCCCAGCGCCGCGGCGATGACGGCGATCGCCGAGATGAACGCGGCGAGGGCGATCACCGCGAGGCTCAGCGCGCCGAGCACGGCGGCCCACGTCGGAATCATGCCGAAACCTCGGCGCGACGGGCGGGAGAAGTCAACCGGTTCGCCGTCACACGCCGCAGCGGTGTGATCGCCCGCACCAGGATCAGGGCTAGGGCGACGATTGAAACAACCGCGGCGCCCACTCCACTGAGCGTCGGATCGACGATGAGCGCGAAACTCAGCGCGACGACGAGGCCGAGCGTCGCGTCCGCGTCGGGCCACACGATGGGAATGAGTCGGCTGGCCACCGGCCAGAGTGCCAACAGCCCGGCGGCGATCGCCACCCCGGGAATGGGA
>JBOHSO010000174.1:0-4964 GCA_050921685.1 Gemmatimonadales bacterium | reverse complement strand
CATTTCGGATTCGTCGAGTTCCTCAACTACTACAGCCTCAACTGGTCCGCCGCCTACAATCCGTGGACCGTCAACAACCGGCGGACGCGCGGTGGGCCGCTGTCGCTCAATCCGCCGGGCTACCAGCTGGACCTCAGCATGCGCTCGGACAGCCGCAAGCCCGTCACCTTCGGCGTGTTCACAGGGACCTACTTCCGCTCGGCGCGGGATGAAAGCTGGTACCTGGGCGCCGACCTGCAGTATCGTCCCGCGCCCAATGTGTCGCTGAGCGTGGGCCCGACGCTCAATTGGACCGCGGACCCGACGCAGTACGTCGAGACGTTCGACGACCCGACGGCGGTCGGGACCTACGGCCGCCGCTATGTATTCGCGTCCCTCGACCTCACCGAGCTGTCGGCGGGCATCCGGATCAATTGGACGTTCACCCCCGCCCTGTCGCTTCAGTTCTTTGCGCAGCCGCTCATCTCCGCGGGCGAATACGGGACCTTCCGAGCGCTCGCCCGCCCCCGGACGTACGAATTCGACGAGTGGAACGACGGGACCTCCACCTTCGACAGCACGACCTACACCCCCCCGAGCCCCGATTTCAACTTCAAGTCGTTACGCGGCAATGCGGTGCTCCGGTGGGAGTACCTGCCCGGTTCGACCCTGTACCTCGTCTGGACCCAGACGCGCGAAGACATCGAGAGCATCGGGGCATTCAATTTCGGTGGGTCGATGCGGCGCCTCGGTCGGGCGAAGCCATCCAACATCCTCATGCTCAAGTTCACGTATTGGTGGAACCCGTAGACGCTGCGGTGCCTCCGGAGTGGACGGCCCCTCCCGTTCACCTGGTTGTGGCGCTTTGGCGCTGCGGGGCGGCCCCTTCGGGGGCCGCTGTTTTTGAAGGTGCTCCGGAGCGGTGGCGGGGGGCCCGGCGCTCGGATCACGAACCGGTAACAGAGCTGTCACAAGGGCGACGCGAACCGCGGTGCCGCGGTCGCGGGGGCCGTCCGTGAGGCTATCTTTCGGACCCCATGACGTCTTCCCCTGCCTCGTCGACTCCCCTGCGCCTCGCCGCCATCGACATCGGCACGAACTCGATTCGCTGCGTGGTCGCCGAGGTGGAGGGCGACGGCTCCTACCGCGTGCTCGACGAAGAGCGGGAAATGACCAGGCTGGGGCGCGAGTTGTTTGCGCGCGGCCGATTGGCTCAGGAGCCGATGGAGCGTTCTTACGCCGCGCTCGCGAAAATGAAGGCGATCGTGGACGGCTTCGAAGTGCACGAGCTGCGTGCCGTCGCCACCAGCGCCGTACGCGAGGCGGCGAACGGCCGGGCCTTCTGTCGGGAGGTCCGACGCCGCTGCGGACTCAGCATCGAGGTGATCTCCCCCGAAGAGGAAGCCCAGCTGGCATTGAAAAGCGCCCTGCAGCAGGTGGACGTCGCCGGACGGGCGGTGGCGATCGTCGACATCGGCGGCGGGAGCCTGGAAGTGGTGTTGGCCGCGGGCACCGTCGTGGATCAGGTCTACACCCTGCCGCTGGGCGCCGTGCGCCTGACCGAGGCCTACGGGGGCGCGGAGCCGCTGCGGCGACGCAAATGGAAGCGGCTGCGGCGCGCCATCGACCGCGTGCTGGATGAAGGCATCGGAGAGCCGTCGTTCTTCCCCGAGGTGATGGTCGGCAGCGGCGGGACGTTCACGAACCTGGCCGGCATGCTGAAGGTCGAGCGGGAAGGGTCGGAGACCAATCTGCAGGGCTACATGATGACGCGGGCGGAAGTCGTCCATCTGCTGCATCGCCTCCGCGGCACGCCGCTCGAGACCCGGCGCCAGACGCCGGGGCTGAACCCGGAGCGTGCGGACATCATCGTCGCCGGCGCGGCCGCCGTGGCGCGGCTCGCCCGCTGGCTCGGGACACAGCAGATCGTGGTCAACCCCGGTGGACTGCGCAACGGTCTCCTACTGTCGATGATCGCCGAGCGCTCCGCCCCCACGGGCGCGGAGCCGGTGCGGTTCAAGGACCGGCTCGACGGAGTCCGGGCGTTCGCCCGCAAGTGCCGCTCGGGCGAGCGGCACTGCGAGCACGTGGCGCGCCTCGCCGGACAGCTGTTCGACGGTTTGTCCCGTCCCTTCGGCCTGGACGCGGAGGGGCGGGAAATCCTGATCGCCGCCGCGCTGCTGCACGACGTGGGGTATCTGATCAATCACGCCACGCACCACAAGCACGCGTACCATCTGATCCAGCACGCCGAGCTCCCGGGGTTCACGTCTCGCGAGGTGGAGCTCATGGCCAACGTGGCGCGCTACCACCGCAAGGCGGCTCCCAAGAAGCGCCACCCCAACTTTTCCCGGCTGGAGCGAGCCGACCGCCGTCTGGTGCGGCGGCTCGCGGCGATGCTCCGCGTCGCCGACGGTCTCGATCGCACCCACACCCAGCGGGTGAGCACCGTGGTGGTGGAGACGAGGCGGGGACGGCTGCGGCTGGTCCTCACGGCCGACTCGGATCCGCAGGTCGAGCTGTTGGACGCGGAGCGCAAGGCGGGACTGTTCGCCCAGGTGTTCGGTGCCGCGCCGGCGCTGGTGTGGACGGGCGCCGACCAGGTGGCGCGGCGGCCGAAGCGGGCGCGGCGCGGATCTCCGCTGCGGCTCGCGGCGACGGGCTGATCCCTTGCCCCAAGCGTACGTTCCGGCGTTTCCGCCCGACCACTACCTGAACCGCGAGCTGTCGTGGCTCGAGTTCAACGCCCGCGTCCTGGAGGAAGCGGGCGATGCCTCGAACCCGCTGCTCGAGCGGCTCAAGTTCCTCGCCATCTTCAGCTCCAATCTCGACGAGTTCTTCGAGGTCCGCGTCGCAGGGCTGCAGCAACAGCTGTACGCGGGAATCGAGCCGCAGGACTACGCCGCGGACGGGATGGACCCCGCGCAGCAGCTCGCGGCGATCGACAAGCGCGTCCGCGAGCTTCTCTCCGAGCAAGACCGCCTGCTGCACGAGGACGTGATGCCGGCGCTCGCCACGAGCGGTATCGAATGGGTGCGGCACGACCAGCTGACCGACGACGAGCGACAGCACGTCGGGGAGCTGTTCCGAGCGGGCATCGCGCCGGTGCTGACGCCGTTGGCCATCGATCCGGGTCACCCGTTCCCCTTCGTGCACAACAAGAGTCTGAACGTCGCCCTCTTGGTGGAGAGCGCCGAGTCGGGCCAGCAGATGTTCGCCGTGGTCCAGGTGCCGGCGGTGCTCGACCGGGTCGTGCTCCTGCCCGGGACGGAGACGGGCGAGCGGATGCGGTTCGTGCTGCTGGAGGAAGTCCTCGGGGCGCATCTCGAGGACCTGTTCGGCGGCATGCGCGTCGTGGACCACACCTGCTTCCGCGTGACGCGCAACAGCGACCTGACGATCGACGAGGACGAGGCCGAGGATCTCCTGGAGACAATCGAAGAAACGCTGCGCCAGCGCATGCGCGGCGAAGCGGTGCGGCTCGAGATCTTGGCGAGCGGGGACGAGCGCTTCGTACAGATGCTCATGGGGGCGTTGGGCCTCGAGGAGCGGGACGTCTTCCGGGTCGCGGGCCCCGTGGACCTCACGGCCCTGATGGCGCTGCATCGGCTCGAGGGGTTCCGGGCGCTGCGCGACGAGCCGCTGCTGCCGCGCGTGCCGCCGGCGTTCGCGGGCGGCGGCGGTGTCTTCGACCTGATCCGCAAGCAGGACATCCTGGTCCATCACCCGTACGAGTCGTTCGGCTGCGTCGTGGATTTCATCGAGCGGGCTGCGGACGACCCCCTGGTCCTGGCCATTAAGCAGACCCTGTACCGGACCAGCGGCGGCAGCCCGATCATCTCGGCGCTGGCGCGCGCGGCGCAGAACGGCAAGCAGGTCACCGCCCTGGTGGAGCTGAAGGCGCGATTCGACGAGGAAAACAACATCGGCTGGGCGCGCGAGCTGGAGCAAGCGGGTGTGCACGTGGTGTACGGCGTCGTGGGCCTGAAGACGCACTGCAAGGCCGCGCTGGTCGTGCGGCGGGAGCCCGACGGCATCCGCCGCTACGTCCACCTCTCGAACGGCAACTACAATCCCACCACCGCGCGGATCTATACCGACCTCGGGCTGTTTACGGCGAACCCGGAGTTCGGCGAGGACGTCAGCGCGATGTTCAACATGCTCACGGGCTACTCACAGCGCCGCCAGTGGCGGAAGCTGTGCGTCGCACCGGTGGCGCTGCGCGAGCAGGTGATCGCGCTGATCGAGCGGGAGCAGCGGCACGCCGAGGCGGGCCGCCCCGCGCGCATCATCGTGAAAATGAACGGGCTGGTCGAGCCGGCCGTGATCGACGCCCTGTACCGCGCGTCGCAGGCCGGGGTGCGGATCGACCTTCTGATCCGGGGCATCTGCTGTCTCCGCTCGGGCCTGCCGGGCGCCTCCGAGACCATTCGCGTGATCAGCATCGTGGACCGGTTTCTCGAGCACAGTCGCCTGTTCTACTACGAGAACGCCGGCGATCCGGAGATCTTTCTCGCCAGCGCCGACTGGATGCCGCGGAATTTTTTCCGCCGGATCGAAGTGATGTTCCCGATCGAGGATCCGCGGCTCAAGGCCCGGATCATCGAGACCATCCTACCCACGCTGCTCACCGACAACGTGAAAGCGCGGGTGCAGAACCCTGACGGGAGCTACGGCCGGGTGGCTCGCGGAGTCGACGAGACAGCGGTGCGCGCGCAGGTGGCGTTGCAGGGCCAGGCACGGGAATCGGCGCGAGAGGTCGGCGAGACAAAGCACCGGCTGTTCGTGCCGATCGTGCGGGAAGCCGTCCGGAACGGCGGCAATGGCGCCCGGCAGGCGTCGGGACGACGGACCCGGCGGGGACGGCACCCCGCTCGCAAAAAACCCGCGCCGGACGCCTAGCGCGACCGCTCCCACCGGGCGCCCCGGCGGGCGGATCGCCGTACCACGGGCACCGGCACCGGCACTCCCGGCTCGGCCGGGGG
>JBOHSO010000173.1:0-3341 GCA_050921685.1 Gemmatimonadales bacterium | reverse complement strand
CCTCCCCGCAGCGGCCGCCAGGCTTGCGGAAAGACGCGGGGCGCGTAGTCACTGCCTTCGGCAACATGAGCTGACGAAGGGACTCGAACCCTCAGCCTGCTGATTACAAATCAGCTGCTCTACCAGTTGAGCTACGTCAGCTGAGCGAACGTCAAAATAGCCAGACTTGTAGCTTAACCGCAGCATGGCTGCAACACAAGGGTAGGTGACGGAAGGAGTTACCTCCCAGGGCGAGCGGGTGGGGGCGGCGCCTGTCAGCGGAGGCGCGGCCCGGCCGGGAGATGCTCCAGCAAGTACCGGGTGAGCAGCGAATAGACGTGCAAGGTCGTGCCCCGGCCTTCGCAGATGCAATGCGAGCGGTTGGGATACACCATGAAATCGAACTGCTTTCCCAAGGCCACCAGCCGGTTGGCGAGCCGCTCCGATCCCTGGAAGTGCACGTTGTCATCCCCCGTGCCGTGCACCAGCAGCAGACGGCCGCGGAGCCCGTCGGCGAACGTGATCGGAGAGCCGAGGCGGTAGCCATCCCCGTTGTCCTGCGGCAGCCCCATGTAGCGTTCCTGGTAGATGGTGTCGTACAATCGCTGATCCGGCACCGGAGCCACCGCCATCCCCACCTGGTACAGCTCGGGGAAGCGGAACATCGCCTGGAGCGTGCTGGACCCGCCGCCGCTCCACCCCCAGACGGCGACGCGGGTGGAGTCGAGATAGGCCCGCGTCCGCGTCAGGGCGCGTACGGCGTCCGCCTGCTCCCGGCTCGAGAGCACGCCGATTTTTCCGTAGACCACCTTTCGCCAGTTGCGCCCGCGCGGCGCGGGTGTGCCCCGGTTGTCCACGCTGACCACGGCGTACCCCTGGTCGGCGAGCAGCCGGTGCCACAGTCCGCGTGCCCCGCCCCACACGTCACGCACCGTCTGACTGGCCGGCTCGCCGTAGACGTATATCAGCAGGGGATAGGTCTGCGTCGAGTCGAAGTCGCGGGGCAAGAGCACCCAGCCGTCGAGCGAGACGCCCTCGCCGACCTTGACCTTGAAGAACTCGGTGGGCCGGGCGATGAGCGACTCGGCGGCCGTACGCAGCCCGGCGTTGTCCACCAGCGTGCGCACCACCTGGTGGGACGGCAGCCGGACGAGATCGATCACGGGCGGGGCGTCGAAGCGGGACACGGTGTGGATCGCCCACCGCGCGTCCGGCGAGATCTGATACGCGTGCGTCCCCGCGAGCCCGGCGGGCGTGACGCGCTCGGGCGTTCCCCCGCCGCCGAGCCGCGTGCGGTACAAGTACCGCTGGGTCGCGTTGGTTGGCGACGCGAGGTAATACAGCAACCCGCCCGGCTCGTCGACCGCGGCGACCTCGATGACGTCGAAGGCGCCGTCGGTGATCCGGAGCGGTGCGCCCCCCTGGCGCGGGACCACGTACGCCCGCCGCCACCCGTCGCGCTCGCTGAGCCACAGGAAGCGCGAGTTGCCGGCGAGCCAGCGCATGTCGTCCACCACGTCCACCCACGCGCTGTCCCGCTCGGTCAGGATGGGCCGCGTGCCGCCGGTGGTCGCATCCGCCAGCAGGACGCGATTGGTGTTCTGCAAGCGGTTCATCCGCTGCAGCACGAGCTCTTTGGCGCCGACCCACTCCATCCGCGGGAGGTAGTTGTCGCGCAGGTCGTCGGGCAGGAAGATCCACGTCGTGGGACCACCCTCGATGCTCACCACGCCGACCTGCACGGCGGAATTGGCCGTTCCGGCCTTGGGGTACTGGATGGGAATGACGAACGGATAGAGCGAGTCCGTGTCGTTGATCAGGTTGAACGAGCGCACACCCGTCATGTCGAAACGCCAGTAGGCGATCCGCGTACCGTCGGGCGACCAGCGGAACCCGTCCCGCAGGTCGAACTCCTCCTCATAGACCCAATCGCTCATGCCGTTGACGTGCAACGAGTCGGCGTCCGCCGTGAGCGCAACGATCGCTCCGTCCGCGAGGCCTTCGACAAACAAATCTCCGCCGCGCACGTAGGCCACGCGGTCGCCCGTGGGCGAGAACTTGGCGTACATCAGGGAGGATGGGCGCACGGCGGGCCCACCCAGCTTCTTGAGGGACCCCGTCTTCACGTTCAGCACCCAGTAGTCGCCGCGGGTGTTGCGGCGCCACACGCGCTGGGTGTTCGTGAACACCAGCAGCAACGAGTCACCTCGCGCCCACTCGTAATCCTCGATGTCGAGCGGCGTCGCCGCGCCCGACGGAATCAGCTGGCGGGCCGAGACGAGGATGGTGCGCGCGCCGGTGGCCGTCTCGTAGCGGACGATGTCCGTCGCGCCCGGCACGACGGCGGACGGCTCGAGGGTGGCGTAGCCGGCGCCGCCGCTCATCCAGCGCGCGGGGCCGAAGGGCTGAGCGGTGAAATCGCGCGACACGAACAGACGGCGCAGCAGGTCGCTCGCGGCAGGCGGTACCTGCGCCCCGAGCGCGACCGGAACCGCGATAGCGAGCCACACGGCGAACGACGCACGGCGCATCAGCACGCTCCTCGAATCGGAGATGAGGAAGATGCGCCGACGCGGTGGCTCAGGTAAAGGGCGCGGAGAGCGAGTCTGGCGGCAGTTGCGCAATTCCCGTTCGGGAGGCAAGGTGGTGGACGCTGCGGAAGCCATCCCTGCCAGCCGACCGACACACGAGCGGGAGGAGACCATGGGTCTGATTGATCGGGCGAAGAACATCCTGCTGCAGCCCAAGCAGGAATGGCCGGTGATCGACGCCGAGCAAACGAGCACCGGCGCGCTCTACACGGGCTACGTCATTCCGCTCGCGGCGATCGGCCCGGTCGCGTCGCTCATCGGTTGGTCGGCGTTCGGCATGCGGGTGCCGTTCCTCGGCTCGGATCGGATTCCGATCGGCATCGGCCTGCGGATGGCGGTGGTGCAGTACGTGCTGGCCCTCATCGGTGTATTCGTGCTCGCGTTGATCATCGACGCCTTGGCTCCGACGTTCGGCGGCCAGAAAAGCCAGACCCAGGCCCTCAAGGTGGCCGTCTACTCGAGCACGGCGGCGTGGGTGGCAGGGATCTTCGGCCTCATTCCCGCGCTCGCCATCCTCTCCATCCTCGGCCTGTACAGCCTGTACCTCCTCTACCTCGGCCTGCCCATCCTCATGAGGGCCCCGCAGGACAAGGCGATGGGGTACACGGTGGTCGTGATCATCTGCGCGATCGTGCTGTACTTGATCATCGGGTGGGTGGCCACTCGATTCTACTGGCGGCCCGGATCGATGGGGATGCCGGGGCTGTAGCGCCGGCGAGACGGGCGGTGGCGGCGGACTACTTCCGCCGCCACTTGGTCCCCGTCGGGGTG
>JBOHSO010000172.1:0-4037 GCA_050921685.1 Gemmatimonadales bacterium | reverse complement strand
TCGCTGGGACGCGCGGCCACGTGCCGCAACCGGCCCGCGAGGCTCGCGCGCACCTCGCCCCGGGGTGTGTACAGGACGTACTGGCTCTTGTGCTGCGCCGCCAGCCGCCCCGGCACGCTCCCCGGCGCCACGTGCGGAGCGAACGCGTCGGCCAGGGCGTCCGTCCAGCCGAGCGTGGCGAGGCTCCAGGATTGCCCGCCGTGCTTCATGGTGGCGCCTCGGCGGCGCGGGTGACGTATACGCCCCGTGCCCGCTCGAGCAACTTCACCACGCTGTCCCGCTCGACCGCCGTATTCCACCCCCTGTGCGCCCGCGTCGCCTGGATGACGCGGTCCACCCACTGTACGAAGTACAGGGCGTCGGCGCGCGAACGCGCCGGCTTCCCGCCGACCGTCACGTATACCGGGCTCGTCGTCGCGAATGGATAGAGATCGAGCACCGGCTCGCGCGCGGAGTCCCCGTAGGCGCGCAGCACGAGCCAGCCGCTCCGCTCGGCCGGCAGCAGCACGGTCGTGTCCGCCGCGGTACCGTCGCCGCCCAGTGGGATCGACGCCACCACGGATCCGTTGCCGACGATCTCGAGACGATCGACCGGCACGATGGAGCGCAAGCGGACGTGCACGGAAAGGCGACCGGGACCCGCAAGGCGTACCTCCTCGCCCGGCCCACGCCCCGCTACAGTGAACGACAGCAGCGGCGCGTTCGTGACGAAGGTGCGGCCCGCCTTGAGTCCCGCCAGGAAGCGATCGTGGTCGAGCACCGGCCCGCTGCGCACGTACACCCGGACCAGGCCGGCGGGACCTCTCAGCATCGCGTAGTTCGGGAACGCGTCGGTCCCTGCCCCGGCCGGCACGCGGAACCCACAGTTCAACAACCGATACCAGATGTCGGAAGTGATCAGATGGTTCGAGAACCCCATCACCTCGAGATAATCGACCTTGCCGAGCGCCACGTCCACCGGCAGCTCGGACGACAGCGTCTGCGTCGTATCGTCAGGATCGGGCCGGCTGTCGAAGGGGTGCACGTAGCCCAGCAGCCCACCCTGGGCGTGCGCCAAATCGGCGACGACCGCATTGGGAGGATAGAGGCTGCCGAGCGCGGTGTTGGCGTATCCACCGTAGTCGGGCAGCAGGTAGTGATCGCGCAGGGTGAGCAGCCCGGTGTGATCCCAGAATCCGGTGTGAAACTCTTGGGCGTGGAACAGCTGATACTCAGGGGTGGATGCGGGGTCGCGCCCGGCCCGGAAATACCCGATGTCGGGTATGCGCTGCTCCTTATTGACAATGAGGTTCTCCACCACGTGGAGATCCTCGGCGCGCGCCTGAAACACCAGCCGTTCCGGCGTGTTGCGATAGGTGCCACCGTAGTTCATGTGGACGTGCAGGTCACCGCTCCACCAGCCCTGGGACGGCAGATTGGCCAGGCGGGCCAGCGACAGGTGTACCGTGTCGCTTGTGCCGGGCGACAGGGTCAGCTCGCGCTCCGCCGGCCGGTATTCCGGCCCGCGGCTGACGCTGACTCGTACGAGTCCGGTCGGGACGACCACGCTCGCCGCTGCGTCGACGTGGAAATACTCGTAGGTCGCGGCGCGGCGCGCGCGGTCGAACGCGAGATCCGCGTGGCGCCAGGCGTCGTCGGGGGCGTAGGCGCGGCCGTCGGGGCCGGTCACGGTAACGCGCGCGGCCAGCGGCCGGTGCCCCTCGCGATCGGTGACCACGATGCGCAGCCGGGCGGTCGGATGCTTGTAGCGTCGGGCCCGCGGCACGAGGTGGGTTCGTTTCCCGCCCGGAACCTCGAGCACCCAGAGCGACGGGTTGCCGCCCTCGTTCGACACGAAGGCGATGCGCATTCCGTCGCGCGACCAGCGCGCCTGGGTCGCGTCGAACTCGCCGTAGGTGAGCGGGACCGGATCGCCGCCGTCCGGCGTCATCAGCCACAGCTGGTGCCACTGGCGGCCGAGGTAGGAGCTGTACACCACCCGCTTCCCGTCGGGAGACCAGTCGGGGCGAGCCTTCCAGGTCGTCTCCTCGTAGCGTAACTCGCGCGGCGCCGGGCTGGGCGGCCATGCGCCAGAAGCCGCCGGTGCCGTGCACGCGCCCACGATTCGCGACGAGGATCAGCTCCCGGCCGTCGGGGGACCAGGTGGGCGACAGGTAGTGGTCCCAGCGACTGTAGTAGCGGCGCGGCAAGCCGCTGTCCTTGTCCTCGGTGATTCGCGCGGGCCCGTCCAGCGCGCCGTCGCGCACACGAGCGACGAACACATGCCAGCGAGCGTTCGCGAGGCTCGAGACGAACGCGAGGCGGCCGCCGTCGGGCGACCAGCGGGGCTCGACGTTCACAGCCCCGTTCGCCGTCAGCGCGGTGACGGCGCCGGTCGCGAGGTCGAGCGACGCGAGCTCGATCGCCTCGCGCGCCCAGCGGGCGAATACGACACGGCGCCCGTCGGGAGACCAATCGGGCTGGAAATCATAGCCCGGCCCGTCGGTGAGCTGCACGGCGATGCTGTCGCCAACGGCCTGGCGCCACAACGTGCCCTGCATCGAGTAGATCAGCTCGCGGCCGTCCGGCGACCAGGTGGCGGCGCTCGGCCCGCTGGTCACCTGCGGGGCGTACATCTCGAGCCAGTAGTAACTGTGCGGCAGGCGGACCTGGCGCAGCACGGTGTCGCGTTGAGCCGGGAGGGGTGAAGCTATTGCGAGTGCCGCGACGGCTGTCATCCCGAGCGGAGCGACGGATGCCCACGTCATTTCGCCAGCCGGTTGTATTGCTGCAGCACCGCCCGGAGCCGATCGTGCGGCAGCGCCGTGACCCTGAGGTCGTTCGCGCCAGTCATCGTCTCGGCCGCCACCAGCGCGTTCACGATCGCCTCCTCGGTCGCGTCCGCCGTCGCCTCGAACAGCGCCGTGATCCGCTCGTTGGCAAGGAATGTGGCCGTCGCCGGGCCCGTACGGGTCGCGGCGCGGGGGTTCGCCGTCGAGAACGCCACGAAGATGTCGCCCGAGCTGTCGCCGCCGAGGCCGCCCATCCTGGCGATCCCCAGGGTGACGCGCTTGGCCACACGCTTGAGCTGATGCGGCAGCAACGGCGCGTCGGTCGCCACGACCACGATGATCGATCCCTGCTCGCCAGGCTCGCTTCCGGTCGGGCCGTGGGTCGCCGCGCACCGCGGGTGGCTCTCGCCGCCGGGCAGCGGGCCGGTCGTAGCGTAGCAGGGGAGCCCATCGGACAATGCGGCTCCAACGGGCACGCCGGCGATTCGCAGCAAGCGTCGCACGCCGTAATTGCACTGCACCAGCACGCCCAACGTGTAGCCCCTGTCCTGGATCGTGAAGCGGCGCGACGCCGTGCCGATCCCGCCCTTGAACTGATGGCACACCATCCCCGTTCCGCCGCCCACGTTCCCCTCCCGCACGGGCCCGCCGCGAGCGCTGTCCAGCGCGGCGAACGTGTGTTGTTTGGTGACGTGGAAGCCGTTGATGTCGTTGAGACCGCCGTCCCACGTTTCGGCGACGACCGGCAGGGACCAGTCGAAATCGAAGCCTTGCCGTACCAGCCACTCGATCACCGCGTCGTGCACCACACCCACCGAGTGGGTGTTGGTGATGAGCACCGGCCCGCCGAGGAACCCCGACTCCTCGACCCATGTCGTGCCCGTCATCTCGCCGTTGCCGTTGAGGGTGAACCACCCTGCCATCACCGGGTCGCCCGACGTTTTCCCGCGCGGGAGAATCGCCGTGACACCGGTGCGCACGGGACCGTGGCCCACGCGCAGGGACCCGCGTCCCGAGACGATCGTCACCTGCCCGACTTCGATCCCGGGGACGTCGGTGATCGCGTTCAGCGGTCCCGGAGTGCCGTCGAACGGCACGCCGAGGTCGCGGGCGCGTGGCCGGCCGGGAGCGGTCTGCGCTGCCGCCGTCGAACCGGCGAGCGTGGCGGCGAGCAACATGCGCCGGCAGATCATTCGGTCATCCTTTGAGATAGCGCTGCTTGGGATCGAGCACCTCGCGCAGCAGCTGCAGCTCGCGCGCGGTGGG
>JBOHSO010000171.1:0-4937 GCA_050921685.1 Gemmatimonadales bacterium | reverse complement strand
GCCCGGCACCCACAGAATGGTTTCGCCCCGCGCCAACACCGGATACCGCGCCCGCTCCGACCGCGGCACCCGAGCCTCCATGAGCAGCCGGCGCAAGGGCCGGCGCCCGACGCCGCCCAGCGGCACGATCACGTCACCAACCCTCGGGCCGCGCACCTCCCAACCATCCCCGGCGACCCAGGTGCGCCACGCGGCCCGATCGATCTGCCGCGGAACGACGGCAGGCTCCCACCGCAACGCGAAATCACCGAACCGCGCGCTGCCACGCCGGGCCTGCGTCTTGACGGCGGCGGCTTGGGTGCCGGCGTCCTGGATGCGATACACCCGCAGCCGGTCAAAGGCGACTTCGGCCGCCCATCCTGCCCCGAGCGCCAGCCGGCGACCAGACGACCGGCCTGCCAGGTCCACAAGACGACGCGCGCGCCGCGGCCCGAGGACGAGCCCGACGCGCCGGGCGCTCGCGCGCAACACGGCGACCGCCAGTGAGTCATCATACTCGGCCAACGCTCCCCGAGCAATGTCGAAGCGCTCCGATTCTGCGTGCAGGTCCAGGCCGGGCAACCGGTTAAGGACCGCATTCCACGCTCGGCGCTCGGCCGCCGCCGCGCGCCCGACCCGCACCAGATCGTCCCGCACTCCGGGGCCCAGCCGGGTCGCGAGCAGCGGCAGCAGCTCGTGTCGCGCCCACGAGCGAAGGTGACGCGAGTCGGCGTTCGCCGGGTCCTCGTGGGCGGTCAGACTGCGAGCACGCACGTGTGCGGCCAACTCTGCGCGTGTGAACGGCAGCAGGGGGCGTACGATCCCGGTGCGGCTGCGCGCCGGGATGCCCGCCAGGCCTGCCGGCCCGCTGCCGCGCAACATTCGCAACAACACCGTTTCGGCCTGATCGTCCTGATGATGCGCGGTGACCAGCCAGTCCGCACCGACCCGAGTGCGCGTGGCCTCGAGCCAGAGGTAGCGCGCCCGCCGCGCCGCGGTCTCGCTCGCGCCGGGGCCCAGGTCCAGTCGGCCGACTTTGCAGGGCAAGCCGTAGCGGGCGGCGAGTCGTGTCACGGAGGCGGCCACGGCCGCGCTTCCCTCCGCCATGCCGTGATCCAGGTGAGCCACCACCAGTCGCAACCCGTGCGCTCCCGCTTCGCCCGCCAACAAGTCGAGCAAGGCGACGGAGTCGGGGCCGCCCGACACCGCCACCAAGGCCGTGCCGGACCGCGGGAACAGGCGGCGACGCTGCAGGTGCTGGTGAAAGCGTTCGGCGAGTGTGGGCATGGGGCTTACCTTACTATATATGGTTGGCCCGGACGACACCTACCAGTTGTTGCGGAACCTGACCTCGCCCGTGGTGGCGATCACCTGCGAGCGCGGCGGGAAGCGCAATGGGATGATCCTGGACAGCGCGATCCGCGCCTCGATCGTGCCCACCATCCCGCGCGTCGCGGTGTTCATCCACCGATTCAACGTCAGCCACGACCTGATATTCGACAGCAGGCGGTTCGTGCTGCACCTGCTGCGGCAGGACCAATTCGACCTGATTCACCGGCTCGGGTTCGCCCATGCCACCGAGCGCGACAAGCTCGCGGAGGTGCCCCACCGGCCCGGCCGCCTCGGCGCGCCGGTGCTCGATGAGTGCTACGCGCACTTCGAGTGTCGCATCGTGAACGCGATGGACACCGGCAGCTCGACGTGTTTTCTGGCCGATGTGGTGGAAGTGGGCTATGGGACGGCCCCCGGCCCCCGGGGCGAGGTGATGACGGCGGCCCACTTTCGGGCGCACATGCCCGAGTCGTGGCGCGCGGAATACCGGCAACAGCTCGTCGCGGCGCAGGAAGCCGCGCGGGAGCGGTCCCGGGACATCCGCCCGCTCGTCTGGCGGGACCTCACCCCCTGAGGGGCGCGTCGAGCCCCTCGCGCGCCTCTTTGAGCAGGCGGCCGACCTTTCGCACCAGCTCGTCGGGCTCGAACGGCTTCTGTAAGAACGGGACACCGGCGTTGCGCACGCCGTGGTGCACGATGGCTTCTTCGGTATAGCCGGACGCATACAGCACACACGCGCCCGGCCGGATCGAGAGGAACCGGTTGGCGAGCTCGGCGCCGCTCATCCCGGGCATCACCACGTCAGTCAGCAACAGCTCGATCGGCCCGGGGTGCGTTTCGGCGAGGCGCAGGGCGTCGACGCTGTCCACCGCCTCCAGCACGTGGTAGCCGTAGCGGGTGAGCACATCGCGCGCGAGGTGCCGCACACCGTGCTCGTCCTCCACTAACAGCACCGTGCCCGAGCCGGCCGCCGCGGGCTCGAGCGGCGCGGCGGCGCTCTCCGCCACCCGGGGTTCGGCGCGGAGGAAGTAGATCCGGAAGCGGGAGCCGCGGCCGGGCTCCGAGTCCACGGCGATGAAGCCGCCGCTCTGGCGTACGATGCCGTACACCGTGGCGAGGCCCAGCCCGGTGCCTTTCCCCACTTCCTTTGTCGTGAAAAACGGTTCGAACAGGTGGCCTCGGACCTCGGGCGTCATGCCGGTGCCGGTATCGCTCACGGCGAGGAGGACGTAGTCGCCCGGCTGCGTCACCTCGTGGGCCCGTGCCAGCTCGGCGTCCAGGGGGATGTTGGCGGTCTCGATGGTGATCCGTCCGCCCTGGGGCATCGCGTCGCGCGCGTTGACGGCCAGGTTCATGATGACCTGCTCGAGCTGGCTCGCGTCGGCGAGGACGGAGGCGAGGGCCGGGTCGAGGGAGGTGCGCAGCGTGATGTGCTCGCCGATCACGCGGTGCAGGATGCGCTCCATGTCGCGGACCACCACGTTCACGTCGAGCACGGTGGGGCGGAGCACCTGCTTGCGGCTGAACGCCAGCAGCTGATGGGTGAGATTCGCGGCCCGCCGGGCGGCGCCGATGATCTCCTGGACGTCGTCCTTCGCCTCGAGCTCCCCGGGCAGCGAACGCTCCAGCAGCGTGGCGTATCCCACGATGGCCGTCAGCAGGTTGTTGAAGTCGTGCGCGATGCCACCGGCCAGCTGCCCCACGGCCTCCATCTTCTGCGCCTGGCGCAGCTGCTCCTCGAGGCGCCGTTGCTCGGTGACATCCTCGACCACGGCGAGCCGCGCCGGCCGACCTTCGAAATCGACGTCGTCGAAGGTGACCTCGACATCGATCAACCGGCCGTCTCGCCGGCGGTGCCGCAGGCCGGTGGCGCGCACCGTGCCTCCTCGGTACTGGGCCAGCACCTCGCTCAGTTTCGCCGCTTCCTCCTCCGGACGGATGTCCATCAGCGTCATGCCGAGGAACGCCTCGCGCGAGTGGCCGTAGCGCTGCACCGCGGCCTCGTTCACCGTGAGGAACCGCAACGTCTCGGCGTCGTACACGAACATCGCGGCGGGATTGCCCTCGAACAGCTGCCGGTACTTGGCCTCGCTCGCCTGCAGCCGCTCGGCCGAGCGCGCGCGTTCGATCGCCATCGCCACCTGCGCCGACACGAATTCGAGGATCCCGAGCTCCTCGGCGCCGAAGCGAATGCCCTCGGTGTAGCTCTGCACCGCCAACACGCCGATCGTCCCGGCGCGGGTTTTGAGCGGGACGCCGAGCCAGTCGACCGAAGGGACGCCCACCAGCTCGACCTCGCCGCGTCGCTCGAGCGCCGCCACCGTCTCCGGGGTGCCGAGCAACGGGCGGCCCGTGCGCAGCACGTACTCCGTGAGCCCCCGCCCCGGCGGTCGGGGCGCGTCGGCGACGTCCATCTGGTCCACGAAATACGGGAAGGTGACGAGCCCCGCGCCATGGTCGTACAGCGCCACGAAGAAGTTCTCGGCGGGCATCAGCTCGCCCACGATCCGGTGCACCGCCCGCAGCAGCCCCTCCAGCCCCTCGGCGGCACTGGCCGCCTCGGCGATGCGGTAGACGGCCTGCTGAATCGCGTCGCTGCGATGCCGCTGGGTGATGTCGTTCCACACCCCGACCAATCCCACCACCCGTCCGTCGGGGTCGCGGATCTGCGAGGTCGTGAGCGCGACCGGGAACTCGGTGCCGTCCTTCTTGCGGTTCCACAGCTCGCCGCGCCAGGTGCCGCGCCGCGTCGTTTCGCGGATCTCGAGCTGCAGCCCCGGCGGATTGCGCGGCGAATCGATCAGCGCCACGCTGCTGCCCATCACTTCGCCCTCGGCGTAGCCGTACGTCTTGAGGAAGGCGCGGTTCACGAAAGTGAAGCGCCCCTCGAGGTCCGTGATGCTGATGATGTCGCCGGTGCTCTGGATGGTGTGGGCCAGCAGGCGGTTCTGCTCCTCGGTGCGCCGCCGCTCGCTCACGTCGCGGAAGCTCCACACCCGGCCCACGATCACGCCGCCGATGCGTTGCGGCTGCGAGTAGCGCTCGAACATCCGTCCGTCCTGCAACTCGAGGATGTCGAAGCTCGAGGCCTCCGGATCGGCGTACAGCTCGCGCACGCGCCGCAGGAATCCGTCCGGGTCCTTCAGCTGGTCGATCGCGTACTCGAGCGCGCGCTCGTCCTGCCGCGTCTCGAGCACCGCCTCGGGGAGCCGCCACATCGCGGCGAATTTGCGGTTGTAGCTCGTGATGTGGCCGGCGCTGTCCACCACCAGGATCCCGTCCGCCGTCGATTCGAGGGTCGCCGACAGGAGCGACAAGGTGCGGCGCAGCTCCGCCTCCGCATGCGTCACGTCGGTGACCGCATGCGCCCCGCCCATCGTCTTGTCGCGAACTGCCCGTCTCTTGGTATCCATGCGCGGCGGCGCACCCCTTGGCGAGGAAATCAACATACTCCGCGCGGCGGCGCGAGTCGCAGTCATCACCGGTCCGACGTTGCGCCGGTCCCACACCCCCGGCCGAAAAACACAAAGGCCGAGGTAACTTCCTCTCGGCCTTGCAGTTCCTGCTCAATAGCGGCGGTCGGACTCGAACCGACGACCCGCGGATTATGATTCCGCTGCTCTAAC
>JBOHSO010000170.1:0-3603 GCA_050921685.1 Gemmatimonadales bacterium | reverse complement strand
GTGGATTCTCTCCGGGACGTTTTTCTCCTACGCGCGCTTTCCCGAAGCGATGCAACCGCTGGTCCAGGCGCTGCCGCTCACGGCGTTGAACGACGCGCTGCGTGGGGTGATGATCGACGGGGCGTCGCTCGCCCGCGTGGCCGCGCCGCTCGGCGTGGTCGTGGGCTGGGGCGTGGTGAGCTTTGCGGTGGCGTTGAAGATTTTCCGGTGGCGCTGATCGGGACGGGGCCGTCACTCAGGTTGTCACGTTGACCGTACCGTGCATCGTCGGGTGAAACGCGCAGGTGTAGGTGTACGTGCCCGGCGTATTGAGCTTGACCTTGAACGTCCCGCCAGCAACGCTGTCTCCGCCATACGGGTCGCGGGTGGGTGGAGCGAGCGTGCCGCTGTTGAAAACGCCCGGCGTGTCGCTCGTCGCTGTGTGGGACGACGGGCCGTTGTTGCTCCAGGTGACTTCGCCGCCCGCCTTGATGGAGACAGAAGCGTTGGTGTAGGAGAAGTCCTGGATCGTCACCGAGGCGCTCAGGCCACCTGCGCCTCCGCCCCCGCCTCCTCCGCTTCCACCGTAGTTCGTGGGGCTCGAGCCGCCGCAGCCTGTCAGCAGCGTTGCCAGCAGGAATGACCAGGAACCGGGACGCATTGTGGAACCCTCCTGCGGGAACGCGCCAAGCCGTGCGCTCGGATTCCTTCTACCCCGGTGGAGCGTGGTTTCCCTCCCTTGACTCGAGGCGCGGGGACACGCATACGTGGCGGTGGACTCCTCACTGGAGGCAGTCATGCTCGACACCGTCACGCTGGTCGACTACTACTACACGCTCGTTCCCAACAAGCCGGGCGAGGGCGCCCGAGCACTCGGCGCGCTGCGCGCCGCGGGGGTCAATCTGCTGGCGTTCTCAGGTTTTCCTGAGGGGCGGCGCTCGCAGCTCGATTTCCTCCCCTCCGACGGCGCCGGCTTTCTCGCCGTCGCCAAGGCAGCGAAGATCAAGCTCAGCCGACCGAAGCAGGCGTTCCTGATCAGCGGCGAGGACCGTGTCGGTGCCGTGGCGGAGATCTACGGGAAGCTCGCGGCGGCGAAGGTCAACGTGACCGCGTTGGACGCCGTGAGTGCCGGGGCAGGGCGCTTCGGGGCGATCCTGTGGGTGAAGCCGCGGGACGTGAAGCGGGCGGCGGCGGTTCTGGGGGTGATGTAGCCGAGGCGCTCAGCTGACCTTGAGCAACGCCAGCACCCGCTTCAACACGCTGCCGGTCGCCGAGTCGAGGGCCTCGCGAAACGTCGCCGCATCCTGAAACCGCCGCGCCGGCTCGCTCGACACGGCGCGCCTGAGCACCTCTTCCAGGTCTCGAGAGACGTCCTCTCGGGCTTCGCGGAGCGCCGGCAGGGCGTCGGTCGTCTGCTTGGCGAGAATCGCCTCCGGGGTCGCGCCTTCGAACGGTGGCCGGCCCAGGAGAGTGAAATAGCCGACGGCGCCGAGGGAGTAGAGATCGGCGCGTTGATCCACCCGCTCTCCCAGGAGCTGCTCGGGCGCCGCGAACTGTGGCGTGCCGCTGCGCGACGTCGCTCCCGCAAACCGCTCGCCGCGCAACGCCAGCGCCAGCCCGAAATCGGTGATCCGCAAAAGGCCGGTCGGCTCGATCAGCATGTTCTCGGGCTTGATGTCGCGGTGCACCAGCCCCTGCCCGTGGGCGTACTCGAGCGCTCCCAGCGCCGCGAACAGCAGCCGCATGGTCCGCTGCACGGAGAACGGGCCTTCCTTCCGCACCCGCTGGGCCAGGTTGGCGCCAGGTACCAGTTCCATCACGTACCACTGGAGCCCCGCACGGCTCTGGATGTCGTACACGCTGACGATGTTGGGATGTCGCAGCCGCGCCGCGAGCTGCGCCTCGCGCCGGAACCGCTCTCGCACGCCGGGATCCGTCGTGAGGGCGGGGTGCAGCACTTTGATGGCCACCTCGCGCTCCAGCCCCAGGTCGCGCACGCGGTACACACGGCCAAAGCCGCCCGATCCGATCTCCTCCAGCAGCTCGTAGTCGTCCCCGAAGGCGCGGCGCAGCCGGCGCTCGAAATCCTGTTCGACCGCGGACGGCGCCACGTCAGGTTCGTGGAACAACCCGGCGTCGCTCACGAAGTCCTCGAGCATTTCAGTCGCGGTGTGATACCGGTCGCCGGGGCTGGCGCGCAGCCCGCGCAGCAGGACCCGCTCGACGACCGCCGGGATGGCAGGCCGCACCAGACGCGGCGCGGCGAGCGCGGCGGGGTCCGGCTCGCGACCCGTCAGCGCGTAATACAGGATCGCCGCGACGGCATACACGTCGCTCGCCGGCTCGCCCGGCTCCCCGGCACGGACCTCGGGCGCCGCGAACGGTGTCTCCGACGCCGGGTCGTCTGGGGGAACGTGGGCGAGACACCAGTTGGCGTAGCGCAGATCGGTGATGACCGCGCGGCCCGATAGCTCGACGATCAAGGTGGTCGGTACCAGGCGGCGAATCACCACGCTGCGGGCGTGGGCGTGCTCGAGCGCGCCGAGCAGATCGCGCACCAGCGCCAGCCCGCTGGGAATCGGGCGCGGCCCACGCCGGATCGCCTCGGCGAGGCTCTCGCCGTCGATCCAGTTGGTGGTGCGGTAGGCGAACGGGCCCACTTCGCCGGCGGCGTAGACGTGGCGCACGGCCGGATGGTTGAGGGCGGCCAGCGTCTCGTTCTCGCGCAGGAACCAGGCTCTCCCGGGCGAATCGGGGATGAGATGCACGCGCAGCGCCACGTTGCGCTTCAGCCGGCGGTCCCAGGCCCGGTACAGGGCGCGCTCGCGCGACAGCGCCACGAGGTTGTCGAGCCGGAAATCGGGCTCGAGCGCCGGGGTGAGGCCGGGAAGCAGATCGACGGGCGGCGTGTCGGGCGTCAAGGCGGTCGAATCTAACCGCGGCACGGTCTAGTGGGACGCCTGCGGCGGTAACGGGACGGTCACCACCCCCCAGCCCGTCGCGGGCGGGCGCGCGTAGCGGGCGTCGCGCAGCGTCACGACCACGCTGTCCGGTCCCGAATCCACCTCGGCGACGAGAAAGCGCGCGAACCCACTGAAGGCACGGCCCGCGGGCGTGTCGCGCACGGCGGACTGCACCAGCGGGTTGTCGAGCTGGCGCGGCAACGCCCACGAGCGCCCGGCCACCGTGTCGTGCGACGCGGCGATCGCCTCCCACTCGAACGGCGTCCCGACGTGGGTGAGCGCCGCCCAGCCAGCGGCCGGACCGAAGCGCGCGACGGCAGCCTGGCGGGCGGCGGCTTTCGCAGGGACGCTCGCGACCGCCTGAGCCACGGCGTACACGGCGAGCACCAGCACGGCGAGCGCCGACACGCTGCGGCGGGCCGCGACCCCGTACCAATGCCGTACCCAGCCGACGGCGCCGATCCCGAGCGTGGCCACACATGCCACGCGCAACCAGCCCGCAACGCCGTCGACTCGCAAGACGAGCCACGCGATGAGCGCCGCGAGCAGCACGACCGGAACGAGGTCCCGCCAATGCCGCTCCGCTCCCCACGCCAGCGCGATCAGCGGTACGAGCCAGAAAATGGGATCCACGATGGCGACCCAGTCGCCATAGTACCAG
>JBOHSO010000169.1:0-3074 GCA_050921685.1 Gemmatimonadales bacterium | reverse complement strand
GTACTGGCCGGAGCGAATCCACGCGTCCGCAATCGACAGGCCGTAGATGAACCCGGTGCACTGATTGCGCACTTCGAGCGCGGGGATGTCGGGCACGCCGAGCAGCCGCTGCAAGAACACGCCGTTGCCGGGAAAGAAATGGTCCGGGCTGGCGGTCGCGAACACGATGCAGTCCAGGTCGGTCGCCTTGAGCCCGGCCCGCTCGAGGGCCTGGCACGCGGCGTGGTGGGCCAGGGCCGAGCACTTGGTCCCCGGCTCGACCCAGTGGCGCTGCTTGATCCCGGTGCGTTGGGTGATCCACTCGTCGGAGGTGTCCATCAATTGCGACAGGTCGTCGTTGGTGACCACGCGGGGCGGAACGTAGAAGCCGGTGGCGATGAATTCCGTGCGGGGCATGAGGTCCTTTCGGTGCCACAGTCCGCTGCGTCGGCGTGCGCGACGGCGCTAGCTTTTCCTGCCGCAGCAGGGAAGATTTGGCCGAACCACAGGCCTCGCAAGGGAGTCCATGGATCTCGTCATCACCACCGCGCAGCTCGATGCCGTGGGCCACGCCAAGCACCTGCCCGACGTGTTGAAGCGGGTGCTGGACTCGTCCGCGCCCGCCGGCGACGGTGATGGACGGGTGTTGCACCTGACCTACGAGGAAGCCACGGCCCTGCAGGAGCTGTGCGCGTGGAACGTCCACACCGACGAGGCCGGTGACGTCACCCCCGAATCACGCGTCTTCGACGACCTCGTGAAAGCCATCATCACGCACCCGGACTACTGACATGCGCTCGTTGCTGCTGGCACTCTCCCTTACGCTTCCCGCTTCCCTCATGCCCTCGTCCCCGCTGGCCGCCCAGAAGCGCGCGATCACGTTCGAGGACTATATCGGGCTGCCGGTGGTCTCCGACCCGCAGCTCGCGCCGGACGGCCAGTGGGTGGCCTACACGGTCACCACGCCATCGCTCAAGGACAACCGGGGCGTCGCACGCATCTGGCTGGCGAACGTGACCACCGGCGAAGCCCGTCAGCTCACCCAGGGACCGGGCTCCGACCGATCCCCTCGCTGGGCGCCCGACGGGAAGACGCTGGCGTTCATCTCGACCCGGCAGAACGGCCCGCAGATCTGGGTGCTGGCGATCGCCGGCGGCGAAGCGCGCAAGGTGACGAGCATCGACGATGGAGTGGGGGAGTTCCTGTGGAAGCAGGACGGGCAGGGCCTGCTCGCGGTCGTGGACCTGAAGTGGCCCCCGGAACAGGAAATCGACAACCGCAACGGAGAGTACCCGACCAGCGCGCGCATCTGGACGGAGCTGTTCTACCGGCATTGGGACGATTTCCGCGTCGGGCATCGCCAGCACGTGTTCGCCGTTGACCTCGCCTCGGGCGTCGCGACCGACCTCACGCCGGTCGACCACGATGCGCCGACGATCGCGACGGGCGGCGACGGCGACGTGGCGATCGCGCCCGACGGCCGGGAGATCGCCGTCGCGATGCACGGCGACGCCGCCGTGGCGACCAACACCAACGTGGACATCTACGTGATGGGGGGAGACGGCAGCGGGAGACGCAACATCACGGCCGCCTCTCCTGGAGCCGAGAACACGCCGCGCTATTCGCCCGACGGGCAGTGGCTCGCTTATCTCTCGATGGAGCGGGCCGGGTTCGAAGCTGACCGGGTGCGGCTGATGCTCGTGCCGCGCGGGGGTGGGGCAGCGCTGGACGTCACGGCGGGTTGGACGCTATCGGTCGGCTCCTACACGTGGTGCCCCGGGTCGAATTGCCTGTACGCCGTGGTCGAGGAGCGCGGGCGGGTCAACCTGTACCGCATCGAGGTGCCGTCATTCCGCCGCACTCGGGTCGTCGCCGGCGGAGTGAGCACCGCCGTGAATGTCGGTCCGGACGCGGGGGAAGGCTCGCTGGTATACCTCCACCAGGACGCCACGCATCCTGCCGAAGTGTGGGCCGGTGGCAAGGCGCTCACCCATCATACCGATAGCGCCATCGCGGGGCTCGACCTGCCGGCGCTCGAGGAGTTCGGGTTCGTCGGTGCGCGGGGCGACTCGGTGTTCGGGTGGCTGCTCAAGCCCCCCGGCTTCGATCCGGCCAGCCGCTACCCCGTCGTGTACCTGCTGCACGGCGGGCCGCAGACCGCGTGGCTCGATCTCTGGCACGCCCGCTGGAACTACCAGCTGTTCGCCTCGCGCGGCTATGTCGTGGCGGCCGTGAACCGCCACGGCTCGACCGGGTACGGGCAGAAGTTCACCGACGCCGTATCGCAGCACTGGGGCGACTACCCCTTCGAGGACCTGATGAAGGGGCTCGACGTCGTGGGGCGGCTGTCGTACGCGGATGTGGGGCGCACCTGCGCGGCAGGGGCGAGTTATGGCGGCTACCTGGTGTACTGGATCGCCGGTCACACCGATCGGTTCCGGTGCCTCATCTCGCACGACGGCGTGTTCAACACCATCAGCATGGCGGGCTCGACCGAGGAGCTGTGGTTCACGAACTGGGAATTCGGCGGCACGCCCTACGCCAATCGGTCGCTGTACGAGAAATGGTCGCCGCTCAACTTCGTGCGGAACTGGAAGACGCCGATGCTGATCGTGCACTCGCAACTGGATTATCGCGTCGACATGTCGGAGGGCTACCAGGCATTCAGCGCCCTGCGCACCATGGGCGTGCCTGGGAAATTCCTCTACTTCCCCGACGAGGGACACTGGGTGCTGAAGCCGAGAAACCGGCGGATGTGGTGGGGCGTGGCGCTGGACTGGCTCGATCAGTACCTGAAAGGAGCGGCGAGCACCAGCACCCGGTGAGTGGCGGCGCGCAGCCCTACCGGACGTCGATCCGGATCTCGTCGCTCTCCCCCCGGTCGGTGACCGCCCGGATGGTGTGGCGGCCGGGCATGAGGCGCCAGCGTGCTTCGCGCCACGGTCGCCCGTCCACGAACCAGCGCACGCGCGCCGTGTCGCCCCCTGATGTGCGGAGCGCGATCGTGGCATAGTGCGGGTCCACGCCCGCGGGTAGGGAGTAGCGGTCGCCATCCCGGGGGGAGGTGATGCGGAAGGGGGCGGACACACTTGCAC
>JBOHSO010000168.1:0-4113 GCA_050921685.1 Gemmatimonadales bacterium | reverse complement strand
GCTCGCAGGAAGACTATGTCGATGCGCTCGTTCGTGCTACGTCTCCTGCCGTCGCTGCTCGCCGCTCCCGTCGCGCTGGGCGCCCAGGCGCTCCGTGTCCCCTACGACAGCTTCACGCTCGCCAACGGCCTCCAAGTGATCCTGCACGAGGATCACTCGGTGCCGATCGTGACCGTGAACACCTGGTATCACGTCGGCTCGGCCGACGAACGCACGGGTCGCACCGGGTTCGCTCACTTGTTCGAGCACCTCATGTTCATGGGCTCGGCGCACGTAGCGACCGGGGACTTCGATCGCCTGCTCGAGGCCGCCGGCGCCGAGAACAACGGCTCTACCACCGAGGATCGTACCAACTACTACGAGGACGGTCCGGCCAACGCGCTGCCGTTGATGCTCTGGCTGGACTCGGACCGCATGGGATTCCTGCTCCCCGAGATCACGGCGGAGAAAGTGGAGATCCAGCGCGGGGTGGTGCAGAACGAGCGCCGCCAGAGCTACGAGAACCAGCCCTACGGCCTGGCGCAGGAGAACATCGTAAGCCGACTCTATCCCCCGGGTCATCCGTACAGCTGGCCGGTCATCGGCTCGATGGCCGACCTGTCGGCCGCCACGCTCGAGGATGTCCGCGGTTTCTTTCAGGCCTATTACGCGCCCAACAACGCGACGCTGGTGATCGGCGGCGACATCACTCCTCCCGAGGCGCGCCGGATCGTGGAACGGTATTTCTTGGACATCCCGCGGGGCACCGCGGTGACCCGCACTCCACCGCCGCCGGTGACGCTGACGGCCGACGTGTACGCGACGCTTGAGGACCGCGTGCAACTCCCGCGGGTGTACAACGCCTGGCACACCGTCCGGGCGTTCGCCGACGACGACGCGACGCTCGATGTGCTGGCGAGCGTGCTCGCGGACGGCAAATCGTCGCGTCTGTACCGACGCCTCGTGTACGAGCTCCAGATCGCCACGCAGGTCACCGGGTTCCAGTACAGCGGTCGCATCGACGGGTTATTCGAGGTGTTCGCGACCGCGCGGCCGGGACATGGGTTGGCCGAGCTGCAGCGGGTGATCGACCAGGAGCTGCGGCTGCTCGCGGACTCGGGCCCGACGCCACGAGAAGTCGACCGCGCGCGCAACGGATTCGAAGCGCAGTTCCTATCGCGCATGGAGCGCGTCGGCGGCTTCGGCGGCAAGGCGGACCAGTTGAACTACTACAATTATTTCTTGGGCATCCCGGATTACTTCGAGCGCGACCTCGACCGCTACCGGCGGGTCACGCCCGCGGACGTGCAGCGCGTCGCTAAGCGCTATCTGGGCGACGCACGCCGCGTGGTGTTGAGCGTCGTGCCGCAAGGACAGACGGACCAGGCAGTCCCGCAGGGGGTGACGCCATGAAGGCGCTCGGACGGATGGCGGCTCTTCTGGCCGCGGTCTCGACGCCGCTGTCGGCCCAAGTCGATCGCACGAGTCCGCCGAGCCTCGGCCCCCCGCCCGCCCTGCGCCTGCCGCCGGTCCAGACCGCCGTGCTGTCCAACGGCTTGCGGATCGCCGTCGTGGAAATGCACGAGGTGCCGGTGGTCGACGTCACGCTCGTGGTCGACGCCGGCTCGGTGCGTGACCCGGCGGACCTGCCCGGCCTCGCGACGTTCACCGCCGGCATGCTGGACGAAGGCGCGGGCCGGCGCGATGCACTGGAGATCGCCGACGAGGTGGCCTACCTCGGGGCGGAGCTCACGACGGGCGCGGGCTACGACGTGACCACCGTCACGCTGCACGTTCCCGCTCGCCGGCTCGAGGCGGCGCTCGATCTGTTGGCCGACGTGATGCTGCGACCCACCTTTCCCGATTCGGAGATCACCCGGCAGCGAGAGCTGCGGCGGGCGCAGATGCTGCAGCTGCGCGACCAGCCGGTGGCGATGGCCGGAGTCGCTTTCCCGGCGATCGTGTTCGGCCAGGCGCATCCGTACGGCCGCCCGCTGAACGGCACGGACAGCTCCACCTCGCTGCTGAATCGCGACCGCGTCCGGCAGTTCTACACGGCGTTCTACCGGCCCAACGCCACGCGGCTGCTGATCGTGGGAGACGTGACGCTCGCCGTCGCGCGCCGGCTGGTGGAGCAGCGCTTCGGTGCCTGGGCGCGCGGCGCCGTGTCGCCGGTGGCGCCGGTGCAGCCACCCGCCCCCGTTGGGCGGGCCTTCTATCTCGTAGATAAGCCGGGGGCGGCGCAGTCGGTCATCCGGATCGGTCACGTCGGCGTGCCGCGCTCGACGCCCGATCACTTCGTCCTCGAGGTGCTCAACACCATTCTGGGCGGGTCGTTCACGTCCCGGTTGAACCAGAACCTGCGCGAGACGCACGGCTACACCTACGGAGCGGGATCGTCGTTCGCGCGGCGCCGGATGGCGGGGCCGTTCCAGGCGAGCGCCTCGGTCGTCACGGCCAAGACCGACAGCTCGGTGATCGAGTTCATGAAAGAGCTGCGCCGCATCCGCGACGAACCCGTACCGGTGGCGGAGGTCGACAAGGCCAAGGCGTACCTGATCCTCGGGCTCCCCAGCAATTTCGAAACGACCGCGGGGGCCGCGTTCCAGTACCGGGACCTCCTGATCTACGATCTGCCCCTCGAGTACTACACGAGCTACGTGGCGGGGATCAACCGGGTGACGGCCGCCGACGTGCAGCGCGCCGCGCGCACGTACATCGACCCCGATCATTTCGACATCCTGGTCGTGGGCGATCGCAGCCAGATCGAAGCCGGGATCGAGGCGCTGCGGGAAGGGCCGATCGTGCTGCGCGACCTGTGGGGGAACCCGATTCCGTGAACCTCCCTGGGGGACGGATGTGAACAGGCCGCTCGAGGACGTCGACTCCGCCGAGCGCACCCAGCTGATCCGGATCGCCGTGCTGTTCGGCCCCGCATGCTTCATCATGGTGTCGTTTGGGTGGTACTTCCTGCGGGAGAAGGAGATGATCCCCGGCTGGCTGTTCGTAGTGCTCGTGATTCTCGACCTTCCCCTCGTCGCACTCGCCGTCCTCGGGATCCATCGTGCAACCAGCCGCGCTTCCTCGGGGTTGGTGCACGCCCTGTATTCGGCGGGCAACATTCCCCCGCCGCGCACCTATCCGCGCCAGGAGGTGCTGGCGGTGCGGGGGCAGTACCGGGAGGCGGCGGCGTACTACCGGGACCATCTCACGCTCGAACCGGACGACAACGAGGCACGGCTGCGACTCGCGGACCTCCTCGAAAAACACCTCGACGACCCGGCGGGCGCCGAGCGGCTGTTGCTCGACGTGCGCCGGCTGCATCCGGATCGTGGGCACGAGATGCGCGCGGCCAACGGTTTGATCGACTTGTATCGGAAGCAGGGGCGGCGGGACCGACTACTCGTCGAGCTGGCGCGGTTCGCCGATCGCTACCGTGGGACGCCAGGCGCCGAGGCGGCGACGCGGCTGCTCCAGGAGCTCAAGGCGGAAGGTAGCTGACCGCTCGTCCTCACCAGCGAATCGCCGCACTCCCCCAGGTGAATCCGGACCCGAACGCCGTGAGGACGAGCAGCTCGCCCCGGTGCAGCCGGCCCTGCTGCAACGCTTCGTCGAGGGCGATCGGGATGGAAGCGGCGGTCGTGTTGCCGTAGCGCTGAATGTTGTTGAACACCTGATCGTCGCGCAGGGCGAGTTGTTTCTGCACCATTTCCGAGATCCGAAGGTTCGCCTGGTGTGCGATGAGCAGCTTGATGTCGGAAGTGGCGAGGCCGTTCGCCTGGAGCGCGATCTGGACGGATCCCGGCATCTTCGTGGTGGCGTGCTTGAACACTTCGCGCCCCTCCATTTTGATGCGCGCCCGCCCGTCCTCGAGCATCTCCGTACTGATCCACGGAACGTGGGACAGGCCGGGGCCGTCCATCCACAACTGCTCCGCGTGACGGCCGTCGCTGAAGAGGTGGGCGGAGAGCACGCCGCGCCCCGGGTCGTCGGTGGGCCCGAGGATAGCCACGCCGGCGCCGTCGCCGAAAATGACCGCCGTGTCCCGGCCGGCGGTGGAGACATCGAGTCCCGGAGATTGGATTTCCGCGCCCACCAGCAGGATGCGTCGGTCCTGGCCGGAGCGAATCCACG
>JBOHSO010000167.1:0-2225 GCA_050921685.1 Gemmatimonadales bacterium | reverse complement strand
GGCGTCGGCGACGCGCCACGCCAGCGCGAGCGCCTGCGCGCCCGCGGCCCCCGACACGACCACCTCGCCGTCGCCGCGCACGGCGCGCAGGAAGCTCTCGAGCTCGAGTCGCAGCGGCTCGGCCGCGGGCGCGTCGAGCCGCACCCGCTCCACGATTTCCTCGATCCTCGTGGCGCCGAGCCCCTGCCAGCCGGGCTTGAGCCGGTAGAAGTCGCCGCTCCCCTCGGCCAGGTCGAGCGAGAAGTAGCCGGTCGCCTGAAACACGCGAAGCTTGCGGGTGCGTTCGCGCGAGATACGGCTCGCCGTCACGAGCGCCACCGCTCCATTCGCGAACTCCACGCGGGCGTTCGCAATGTCCACGTGGGGGGTGAGCACCGGCACCCCCGTGGCGCGGACTTCCCGGACCTCGGCGCGCACCAGCTCGAGGATCAGATCCAGGTCGTGGATCATGAGGTCGAGGATCACCGCCACGTCGGTGCCGCGCGGCTGGAACGGCGCCAGGCGCTCGCTCTGCAGGAACCGCGGCTCTTCGAGATGGGGGGCGGCCGCACGAACGGCGCGATTGAACCGCTCCACGTGGCCGACCTGCAGCACCACCCCGGACGCCTCGGCCTGCCGCACCAGGCGCTCGGCACCTTCGAGGGAGTCGGCGAGCGGCTTTTCGATCAGCGCGGCGATACCGCGCGACAGCGCCGCCACCCCGACCTCGGTGTGTGCCGGCGTCGGGACCGCGATGCTCACGGCATCCACCCGATCGAGCAGCGCGTCGAGCGACGGGTGCGCGACCGTATCCAGCTCCCGCGCGACCTGCGCGGCCCGCACCGGGTTGATGTCGTAGATGCCGGCGAACTCCGCCCCGTCCATCCGTCGCAACAGCCGAGCATGATGAAAGCCCAGCGCGCCGGTGCCGACCACCCCGACGCGCAGGCGGCCCTCGGTCACACGAGCACCCCGCGCTGCGACGCCTCGATGAACCGCAGGAAGGTCTCGACCTCGGCGACCGTCGGGATCTCGCCGCGCGCCCGCGCGATGCCCTGACCGACCGTGAGGTGGGAGTTGAACACCAGGCGGTAGGCCTTCTTGAGCGCGAGCTTCACGTCGGGGGTGAAGCCGGCCCGCTGCAGTCCCACCGAGTTCAAGCCGTAGAGGTGCACGGGGTTGCCCACCGCCTTCGTGTAGGGCGGCACGTCCTGGTTAACCCGGGAGCCGCCTCCGACGAAGGCGAACGTGCCCACCCGCACGAACTGGTGGATCGGCACGAGCCCGCTGATGATCGCGCGGTCATCCACGGTGACGTGGCCGGCCATCTGGATCGCGTTGGCGAGGATCACGTCGTCGCCCACGACGCAATCGTGCGCGATGTGCACGTAGCTCATGATGAAGCAGCGCTCCCCGACCGTCGTCCGGGCGGTGGCGGGAGTACCGCGGTTGATCGTGCAGTACTCGCGGATAATCGTGCCGTCCCCGATGTCGACCCGGGTTTCCTCGCCCTTGTATTTCAGATCCTGGGGATCAGCCCCGAGCACCGAGCCGTAGCCGACCCGGACTCCCGCGCCGAGACGCGTGTTGCGCTCGATCACGACATGCGCGGCGATCTGGCAGCGATCGCCGATCGTCACGCCCGGCCCGATGATCGTGAACGGGCCGACGGCGACGTCCTGACCCAGTTGGGCTGAGGGATCGAGGAGGGCGCTGCGGTGGATCACCGGTCCACCACGACGGCCATCATTTCCGCTTCGGCGACGACCTGCCCATCCACGAACCCCTGCCCTTTCATGCGGCAGGTCTTGCCGCGAAACGCGACCATCTCGAGCTCAAAGCGGATCTGGTCCCCCGGCAGCACCGGACGCCGGAATTTCACGTTGTCGAGCGACATGAAGTAGACCACCTTGTCCTCGACAGGGTGCCCTTCGAAGCGCGACAGCAGCAGCATTCCTCCCACCTGGGCCATCGCCTCGATGATCAGCACCCCCGGCATGATCGGGTGACCGGGGAAATGGCCCTGGAAAAACGGCTCATTGATGGTGACGTTCTTGATCCCGACGATGCGCTTGTCGCCCTCGATCTCGACGATGCGGTCCACCAGCAGGAAGGGATAGCGGTGCGGCAGGACGTCCATGATCCGGCCGATGTCCATGGCCGGGATGCCGCTGCGCCGGGCGGCACGCGCCAGGGCCCGGGCCAGGGCCACGTTGCCGCTGTGGCTGGGCCGCGTGGCCACGATA
>JBOHSO010000166.1:0-4309 GCA_050921685.1 Gemmatimonadales bacterium | reverse complement strand
CGGAAGTCCAGTTCGACTACGTCCGGTTTCCCGACGAGCCGCGCTCCCGCATGGCGACGGCGATTTTCCCGGCCCGCCCGACGGGCCAGCTGCCGCGGGAGGCGATCCGGCGTCAGGTCCGTGTACTCGCCGGCCTGGTGAAACCGCTCGGCGTGCCGGTCACGTTCGACGTATTCGGCCTCACCGCATCGGTCTCCGGTGACCTCGGTATCGGCCAGGTATGGGAGGACTTCTCCGACGTCGCGGACGTCGTGCTGCCTATGGTCTATCCCAGCCACTACAGCCGCGGCGCCTTCGGGATCCTGCGCCCCAACGCGCACCCGTACCGCGTCGTGCGGCTCGCGCTGATCGACGCGCTGGCACGCAGCCGCGCCCCCAATGCCGCGCAGATCCGTCCTTTCCTCCAGGCGTTCACCTTGGGACGGCGCCGGCCGCGCTACACTGCGTTCGAGATCCGCGAGCAGATTCGCGCCGCCAGCGACCTGGGGATCGAATCCTGGGTGTTGTGGAATCCGCGCAGCGTCTACCACAGGGCCGCCCTCCCCCCGTATCCTTCCGGGACGGGTCGCGCGGCCGCCTCCGGCGGCGAGTAGCGCGGGTCCGCACCTCCCGCCGGAGTGCGTTGCTTGAAGCATCTCGTCGTAGCATGCGCCGCCCTCGGAGTGCTCGCGTGCGTCGATAGCGGCACCGCCCCGACCGCCGACCTCGTCTCGGCCGGCGAGAAGACCGCCGTGCAGCAGGCGCTCTCGCTCTCGCTCGGATACGACAGCCTGTTCCTCGTGTTCTCCGAGGCCGTGCTGCCTTTCATCGATCAGGCCACGCCCCGGGCCAATCCGTCCGGCGACACGACGAAGCTGGCGGGGTTCCAGCTCGAGGTGGTCGCCGGCTCGCTCACGGCCGGGATCTCGGGCATCCTCGCCTGGCGCGGCTACCGTCCGTTGACCCGGACCGTCGATTCGGTGTTTTTCGTGATCGGCGCCGGGGTCGTTCTGCCGTTGACCGATTCGCTGAGCGATCTCTTCGCGGTGACTCTGCTGGGGTCGGGCACGGCGTGGGTGATCGCGGAGGCGCCGGATTCGAGTGTCCAGACCTGGCGCGCGCGCACCGGCGCCTTGAACGTCAGCAGTGCGAGCTATGGGGCCGGCACGAGCGCCGACCTGGGCGGCGGGTTCACCCTCACCCGCGCCCGTGGCACGATGGCCGGCGATTATCACCTGACGGCGAAACTCGTTCCCGATTCGTCCACGACGGTGACCACGGACCAGGACTTTTCTGCCGGAGGGATTCAGGGTTTGCAGCTGCGACTGACCGGAAGCGGACCCTCGACCCCGGTCAGGAGGCCGGCGCGAGCACCATTCCCGGCTCCCACTCGGTGATGTACCCGGCGATGGCGGAAGCCGCGACCGTGTAGGGGTTGGCGAGGTACAACTGGCCGGGCCCGGAACGACCGGGGAAATTGCGGTTGATCGCGCTGATCGTCACTTCGTCCTTGGTACGCGACACCCCGGGACCGGCGTTGATACAGGCGCCGCAGGACGGCTCCAGGAATGTCGCGCCCACCTGCCGGAAGATCTCGAGGTACCCCACCTCTTCGCAGTAGCGCTTCACATCCTGCGAGCCACATTGGATGTAGAACCGCACGCCCGGGGCCACGCGCTCGCCGCGCCCGACCGCCTCCCGCAACACGCGCGCGTACATGTCCATGTCTTCCTTTTTCCCCGCGGTGCACGAGCCGGCATACGCGATCTCGACCTTCACCGGGCCCCGCAGCTCGCCGATCGAGAGGCCGTTGCCGGGGTCGCCCGGCAGCGCCACCATCGGCCGGATCGTCGCGGCGTCGATCTCGATCACTTCGCAGTACTGTGCCCCCGGGTCGCTCGCCAGTCCCGCGCACGCTCGCTCCGCAGCTGCGCGCGACAGCTTGCGGTAGTCCATCAGATAGTCGACGGTCTTGGTATCGGGCGCGACGTAGCCCGTGAACCCGCCCACCTCGGCGGTCATGTTGGTCATCGTGGCCCGCTCGTCCACCGAGAGCCCCTCGACGGCTTCGCCGCAGTACTCCACCAGCTTCCCGATCGCCTGCCCGCTCTTGACGTACGGATGGCGCAGGATCTCCAGCATGAAATCCTTCGCCGTGACGTTGTCGGGCTTCTTGCCGCGTACCACGACCCGAACCGTCTCCGGGACCGTGACGCGTACGTCCTTCGTGATCCACGAGTTGAAGATGGCGGTGGTGCCGACCCCGAAGGCCACGCACCCCACCGCACCGGCGTGCGGGGTGTGCGAGTCCGACCCGATGATCACCTGCCCAGGGAGCGCATGGGATTCGAGGATCTTCGAGTGGCAGATCGCCTCGGAGCCGTGGTGTCCACGCCGCAACTCGCCGTACAGTTTGATCCCTTGCTTCTCGGCGAACGCCCGCTGCTTTGCCTCGAGCTGGTTGGCGACGTCGAGCAGCCCTTCCTTGATCCGCTCCGGCGTCATCGCCTCGCCGAGGAACGTGAGGTGGTCGCGGAAGAGCAGCACCGACCCCGGATCATTGACCTTCTCGTCGGCACCGACGAGCTGCTCGAAAAAGATCGCCGCCATCGGCGTCACGTACTCGTGGCTGAAGCGCAGGTCGGTCGTGACGAATCCCTCGTCTCCCGGCTGCACCGCCGGGACGCCGGTTTTCCCCTGCGCCGCATCCACCACCCAGTGGCGGGCCAGGATCTTTTCGCCCAAGGTCATCGGGCGGGAGGGCGTGGCGGGCGGGGTCAGGACGACCCGCCCCTGCAAGCGGGCTACGTTGTAATTGAACAGGCCGCCGTACTCGATGATGCCGCGGGTGATTTCCCCTTCACCGCGCGTGAACGCCGACAGCTGGATCTCCTCACCGCGGCGTACCTTGTCGATCATCGAGAAATCCGTGGTGGTGAGCACCCCGAGGTTCTGGCAATTCTCGCGGTAAATGCGCTCGATGTTCTCGGCGACGACCAACTTGATCCCGGCGCACATCTCCGCGTACGGTGATTGCTCGCGCGACGAGCCCTTGCCGCGGCGCTTGCCGCTCACCGAGGCGAGGAATCCCCCCTGCCGCACCGCCCCGCGAGCGATCGGAAACTCGTCCCCGCACTTCAAGCCCAGGTACGGGAAATCGCCCAGCGTCTCGTCGAAGTAGTAGCAGATGTAGGCCGGCGTGATCTCGTCGGTGGAGATGTTGTCCCGCAGCACGATGGCGGGGGTCCAGTCGACGTCCTCCCCGGCAAGCTGGCGGCGCACCAGCTCGGGGTCTTCCGCGAGCAGCAGGACGCGCCCGTGGAGTCGCACGCGATCGGGCAGCCGCTCGACCGGCCGAGCCCGCAACACCTCGATCATGGGCGTAAGATCGCCACTTGCCGGAGGGCGATCAAGCAGGTTTTCTTGTGGCGATGCTCATCCCGTTGTTGTTACTGCAGGCCGCCGCCGCCCGCCCTGAAACGACGCGCACCGGCGCGTTTCAGAGCCCACGCGTCACCGAGAGCTCCGGGGTGGCGGTCAGCCGCACGCACAGCGGACTGCTCTGGACGCTCAACGACTCGGGAGACGGACCGTTCCTGTACGCCACCGACGCGCGCGGTCGAGATCGCGGCATGCTGCGCGTCGCCGGGGCCGAGGCCGTGGACTGGGAGGACCTGGCGCTCGGACCGTGCCCGCGCCAGCGAGGGGATTGTCTCTACATCGGCGACACGGGGAACAACGAGTTGCGGCGGGGCAGCGTCAGGATCTACGCGGTTCCCGAGCCCGATCCACCCGGGACCGCTCTCGACACCGGGCGCGTGACCAAGACCGCCCTGGTCCTGACGGTTCGCTACCGCAGTGGTCCGGACGACGTCGAAGCGCTGTACGTGTCGCCGCGCGATAGCGCCGTGTACCTCGTTTCCAAGGGACGCAATGGACGGGTCCGGCTGTACCGTGTGAGCCGGGCGGCTTGGGTGACGACGGGCCGTGTCCAGGCCGAGCTGGTGCAGATCCTGCCGATCACGCCCAAACGATCGGCAAGACGCCTGGTCACGGGCGCCGCCGCGCGGGGCGACGGTGCGCTCGTGGCGATCCGTACATACAACGAGATCTATTTCTTCATCCCCGGACCTGGGGGGCGCCTCACCCCGGCGGCTCGGCCGGTCTGCGCCATCGCGGGGCTGGAGCGGCAGGGCGAAGGGATCGCTTTTCGTGATAATGCCACCCTCATCTTGACCAGCGAAGCGGATCCGCTCGGTCCAGGACCGATTCACACGGTGCGCTGTCCCGGCTAGAGTCGGGACGCCCTGTCGTAACTGGTACGCCCGCA
>JBOHSO010000165.1:0-5769 GCA_050921685.1 Gemmatimonadales bacterium | reverse complement strand
GGGGGAGGTCGTGCTCGCGGCCGACACCACCGTGGTGCTCGAGGGGGAGCTGTTCGCCAAGCCGACGGACGCCGCGGACGCGGTCGCCATGCTGGGGCGGCTGCAGGGACGGACCCACCAGGTGATGACGGCGGTGGCGGTGGCGCGCGACGAGCGCATCGAGCACGCGCTGGATGTGTCGCACGTGACCTTCCGGCCGGCCGACCGCGAGACGCTTGCGGCCTATGTGGCGACGGGAGAGCCGCTCGACAAGGCGGGCGCGTACGCCATTCAGGGGCTCGGCGCGCCGCTCGTCGAGCGGGTGGAGGGGGATTTCTTCGGGGTGATGGGGCTGCCGCTGCGGCTGGCCCTCGACCTGCTGGAGCGGTTCGGTCGACCCTACCGTTTCACGCGATAGACCGGGACCTTCTTCGCTTTCCCCTTCACCTGCATCGGCTCGAGCGCTTCGACCTTGGGGGGCTTCTTCAGCGCTCGGTAAAAGGGCTCGGAGATCAGGATCTCGTTCTCTCCGGCCACCGAGCAGAGCCGGCTCGCGGTGTTCACCGCGTCGCCGATGACGGTGTATTCGAGGCGGCGATCGGACCCGAAGTTGCCGGCGAACACTTCGCCGAAATTGATCCCGATCCCGATCTTGATCTCCTCCCGGCCTTTCTCCTTCCACTTGGCGTTCATCTTCTCGAGCACACTGAGCTGATCGAGCGCGCATTGCATCGCGCGATCGGCGTCGTCCTCGTGGGCGATTGGTGCGCCCCACAGGGCCATGATCGCGTCGCCCATGAACTTGTCGAGCGAGCCGGCGTGCTCGAAGACGATTTCCACCATCTCGGTGAAGTATTCCGTCAGCAGCTGGGCTACGTCATCCGGGTTCATGTTCTCCGACAGCGGGGTGAAGCCGCGGATGTCGGAGAAGAAAATGACCACCGGGCGCTTGTCTCCGCCCAGCGTGACCGCGCCCTCTTGCTGGGCGATCTGGGCGGCGACGTTGGGCGCGAAGTAGCGCTGGAAGTTCGAGAGCACCATGGCTTCGCGCCGGATGCGCTCCGAGAGCTGCGAGTTCTCGATCGCGACCGCGGTGAGGCCACCGAAGGTCATGAGGAATTCCAGGTCCTCGTCGGTGAACGACTGGATCGCCGTCTGATTGTCCACGTAGAGGATGCCGAGCACCTTCTGGTCGGAGCCCATCAGGGGCGTGCACATCGCGCTGCGCACGCTCTGGATGAGAATCGACTTGCCCTTGAACCGGTCGTCGGCCGCGGCGTTGTCGGACAGGATCGCGACGCGGTCGTCCACCGCCTTGCGGGCGATGGATTGGGGGACGTGCCGCGCCGCGTTGGTGTCGCCGGTGCGGCTGCGCGAGATGCGCGGGACCAGCTCGACCGTGTTGGCGTCCAGGAGCAGGATCGACACGCGGTCCACGTTGAAGATCTGGAACGTGACGTCGACCACTTTGTGGAGCAGCTTGTCGAGCTCCTGCTGCCGCGACAGCTCCTTCGAGATCTCGAACAGCAGCGACAGCTTCTTTTCACGGCGCTCGGACTCGGTCTGCGCGGCGACCTTGAGGTGGCCGCCGCCCGGAGACGGGGCGCCCGCCGCATCGTGGATGATGGCCGGCACGCCGCCCGACGAGGGACTGACCGGCAGCTGTCGTACGATCGTCCCCTGGGCAATGCTGCGTGAGCCGGAGTCCCGGCTGGCTTCGGGCGTGGGCGTCGACGGGCGAGCCGGTGGAGTGATGCTCGACACGCGGAACGCCACCTTGCCGAAGGTGATGACGTCGTTCCCGACGGCGTCGGCCTGGGTGATCCGGGCCCCGTTGAGAAAGGTGCCGTTGGAGGAGCCGAGGTCCTTGACGCGCACGCCGCTGGGGATCAGCGAGATCTCGGCGTGGCGGCGGGAGATGGTGGGGTCGTAAATGGGGACGTCGCTGGTGACGGCGCGGCCCACGACCAGCGTGCGGCCCGGCGGAAGCTCGATCGACTGGTCGCCGGAAGTGCCCAGCAGCTTGAACACGGCAGTGAAGATATACCCGAACCCGGAGGGGCGGAATCGCCGGACGCTAGGCGAGCGCGAGGGCCAACGCCCGCAGCACCGCCTGCGCCTTTGCTTCCGTTTCCGCAAACTCGCGGGCCGCGTCGGAATCGGCCACCAGCCCCGCCCCCGCCTGAACGATCACGCGGTCCCGGGACACCACGGCACAACGGATCGCGATCGCGGTATCGAGGCTGGTGGCGCCCCAGCCGACATAGCCCACCGCCCCCGCGTATGGGCCGCGCCGCTCCGGCTCGAGCGCGTCGATGATCTCCATCGCGCGCACTTTGGGCGCACCGGTCACGGTCCCCGCGGGGAAGCACGCCTTGAAGGCGTCGAGCGCATCGTAGCCATCGCGCAGCGTGCCGCGCACCTCGCTCACCAGGTGCTGCACGTGGGAATAGCGCTCCAGCGCCATCAGCTCCGTGACGCGGACGCTCCCGTAGCTCGCCACCCGGCCCACGTCGTTCCGCCCCAGGTCCACGAGCATGCGATGTTCCGCGACCTCCTTCGCGTCGCCGCGCAGCGAGCGGGCATGCGCCTCGTCCTCTTCCGGCGTGGCGCCGCGGGGGCGGGTCCCGGCGATCGGCCGCACGGTCACCTCGCCGCCCATCACTCGCACCAGCACCTCCGGCGAGCTCCCCACCAGGGCGAAGTCGTCGAGCGCGAGGTAGAACAGGTACGGCGCCGGGTTCAGCGCGCGCAGCAGGCGGTACAGCAGCAGCGGATCCACCGCCGCTGCGATTTCCTGGCGGCGCGACAGCACCGTCTGGAACGTGTCGCCGGCGCGGACATGCTCGAGGACACGGCCCACATCGCGCTCGAAATCCGCACGGGGATAGCGCGAGCTGGTTTGCAGTGGCGGCACCGTTTCGGGCAACACGAGCGGTGTCAGACTGTGCGGCCCCGCCAGCCGGCGCACCAGCTCGTCGAGCCGGGCCTCCGCGGCTTCGTACAACCGCACCCGTTCGCGCGCGGGGGCGTCGGGCGGCACCTCGACGTTCGCCACCGCGATCGCCCGGCCGTAGAGGTTGTCCAGCACCACGAGACTGTCGGCGATCATGACGACGGCGTCGGGGAGGCCGAGCGTGTCGGCGGGGGGGCTGGGGAGGTGTTCGATGGTCCGCACCAAGTCGTAGCCCCAGTACCCCACCGCGCCGCCGCTGAAGGGTGGGAGCCCGTGCGGGGCGACCGGGCCCCGAGCTCGCAGGCGCTGGGCGAGGTGGCCGATCGGGTCGGCCGTTTCGCCGGCGCTGCGCCAGCCCTCCGCCGCCGTCCAGCGCTCCACGGTCGGGCCGTGGTATCGCCAAACCTCGCGAGGCTCGGTGCCCAGAAACGTGTAGCGGGCCCAGCGCTCGCCGCCCACTGCCGATTCGAGCAGGAAGCCGTACGGCGGCCGGACGATCTTGGCGTACGCGGCGAGGGCCGAATCGGCGTCGAGCACGATCTCGCGCGCCAGCGGCACGACGCCCCCCCGTTGGGCGCGGGACAGGAAGTCGGCGCGAGGATCGGTCACTTCGGGGCGGCGATGAGAAACGTTCCGGGGGCTTCCAGCGCGCTGGTGACGGTGGTCGGGCCGGTGTGCCCGCTGTTGCGACCCAGCACCCAACGATCGGGCGCGCGCTCGCGCCACAGCTGCACGGCCTGGGTGAACTCGGCGGCCGAAGCATAGCGGGGGCTCTGGGTGTATACGGAAGGGTCGCCGTAGCGGGCGAAGGAGACGGCCACGACGGGCTCCCCCGCCTGGTTGAACACCAGCGACGCGGGTCCGACGGTGAATTCGTAGCTGCCCGGCGCCACGGTGGCGGTGACGATAATCGTGCAGGTGTCGCAGAACAGGGTGTCGTTGCGGGAGACGACACTGTGGGGCGCGAACGCGAATGCGGCAAACATCGTCCGGACGGCGTCCGTATGCGTGAGCTGACACGAGCTCGCCACGTTGTTCTTGAAGACGCAGAACGCGGGGGAAGGCTCGGCGGAAACGACGCGCGCCAGCCCCAGCAGCTCGGCACGCGGCACGCCGAGGCCCGGGCCGCTGGTCTCTCCGCCGCACGCCACGGCGAGCGTAACGCTGGCCACCGCCGCGAGCCTCCGAGTCGTCTGGCGGGCGGGCGAGTGCTGCGGTCGGCGCTGCTCGCGGCGGCGTTCCCCGCCACGGCGATGGCGCAGCAGTGGAACACCCCGGCTGCGCTCGCCCTGGCCGACCGCGCGATCGCGCGGCGGGCGGGCGCGGCGGCCGACACTGCGCTGCACGATTACCAGGCCCAGGCGCATGGCTTCGTGTTCTTCCTCGGCGCGTTCGGGGATGGGCTCGCCGAGCCGCCGCGTCTCATCAAGGCGGACCAGCTCGAGCTGGAAGTGTACTGGAAAGCCCCGGGCGCGAGCAAGCAGCACATCATCGGCTGGCGCGACCGGGCCGAGCTCCCCACCGACGTCGTCTATCACCAGGATCACCTCGGCATCGTGCAGAACGGGTTCGGTCGTACCATCCGCCTGGGCGACGGCGACGAAGTGCGCGACGTGCCGCACCCGCTCAGTCCAGGCGCTCGCCTGGTGTACGACTACGCGACCGGCGACACGATCACCGTGGCCCTGCCGGGGCGCGAGATCCGCGTGGTGGCGCTCCACGCGCGCCCCAAGGATTTCGGCGCGCCGCGCGTCGTCGGGACGGCGTACCTTGACCTTCAGGCCGCCGATCTGGTCCGCCTGGCGTTCAACTTCACGCCCGTTGCCTATCGCGACCCGCAGATCGAGGACGTCAGCATCGTTCTGGACTACGCGCTGTACGAGAGCCGCTGGTGGCTGCCGCGGCATCAGGAAATCGAGATCCGCCGACGTGCCACGCTGCTCGACCTTCCGGCGCGCGGCATCATTCGCGGACGCTGGGACGTAGACCGCTATGTGTTCAACTCGGGAATCGGCGCCGCCTGGTTCGCCGGTCCGGAGATCGTCGGCGCGCCCAAGGCCGTGCGGGACTCGTTTCCGTGGAGCGCCTCGCTCGACGCCGCCATCCAGCAGGTGGCCGAGCCGGTGCGCCGTAACGACCTCGCGGCGGTGCGCGCCGAGGTCGCTCGCCTCGCGGGGCGGCGCGCGCTCTCCGGGGTGCGCCGCCGTGGGCTCGGTGTGCGCGGCATCAGCGACCTGCTGCACGCGAACCGGGTGCAAGGGCTCGTGCCCGGGGCCGGGGTGGTGTGGCGGGCCGAGGCCTTCGAGGGTCGTGCCCGCGCGAGCTACGGGTTTGGCGACCGGCGCGTGGACGGCGCAGTCTCCGGCCAGCTGGTGCTCGGCGCCCTGACGCTCGGCGCCCGCGTGTATCGCGAGGTCCGCGACATCGGGGACACGCCGGTGATCTCTCCCCTGCTCAATTCGCTCGCCGCGCAGGAGTTCGGAGACGACTACGGCGACTACGTGCGGGTGACCGGCGGCCGACTCGTGCTGGGACGCCCGCAGCCGAACGGCGTCGACTGGCAGCTCAGCGCCGGCCGCGAGCATGTCGCGAGCCTTCAGGTTCGCGCCGCGCCCGCTGCCGGCCGCTTCCGTCCCAATCCCGCGCTCGGCTCGCCACGCCTGAGCATCGTGACGCTGAGCGCCCGCCGTCCCAGCGAGGGCTTCGCGGTGCGCCGCGACCGCTTCCTCGACGTGGCGCTCGAGACCGGTCGCGCGGACGGCGGGATCACCTACGCGCGGCTCGCGGCGGCCGCGCATGTGCTGGTCCCCCTCGGCGTCACCCGCGTCTTGGCT
>JBOHSO010000164.1:0-4853 GCA_050921685.1 Gemmatimonadales bacterium | reverse complement strand
GCTTCCCTGCGCAGCCCCTGGGAGACGCCCGTGAATCTCGGGCCGGTCGTCAATAGCACCTCGGGCGACGCCGCGGCCTCGCTGTCGCATGATGGGCGCCTGCTGTTCTTCACGAGTAACCGGCCTGGTGGGCAGGGCGACTTCGACATTTACGTGTCGCGTCGCGCCGACCCGAACGACGATCTCGCATGGGGGCCCCCAGTGAATCTGGGGCCGCACGTGAACACACCGGCGCCTGAGCAGGGCGTCGAGTACTTCGAGAGTCCGGGCGGCCGGTCCGCCACGTTGTTTTTCAACAGAGGTTTGCAGGCAATGCTTCAGGCGGATCTCTATGCTGCGCCGATGACGCGTAACGGCGAGCCCCGAGGGCCGGCCCAGCTCCTTGCCGAACTTAGCGCCCCGGGCGCCAATGACGCCGGCGCGTCAGTGCGGGCTGACGGAAGGGAGATCCTCTTCTGGTCAAACCGCGCGGGGACGTTCGGGCCCGCCGACCTCTGGGTGGCCACGCGCCGGCGCGAGCGCGATGCCTGGTCCACGCCGGTGAATCTGGGGGCACCGCTCAATACGCGGTTTAACGAGAACCGGCCCAACCTGTCGCACGACGGCCGAACGCTGGGGTTCGATTCGAATCGCCCGGGCGGTGTCGGTGGTAGCACGGATCTCTGGATGTCGACGCGAGCGCGAGGCCGATCCGGGGATCACCGCGACCGGTGAAGGTCAGAACGAATGTGGAGTGAGGGACGGAGAATGAGCGGGTGCCAAATCACCCGCCTCCACATCGTGGGCGACAACCGGCTGGTGATCCTTAATGATCCCGCGGCCACGGCGACGTTCGACGACCAACCCGATCGTTGCCGCAGGGCGTGCGGGTGGAGATCGGTGGAGATCGGCGCTATCGCACACGGAGGCTAGAACCGCAGCGACAAACCGAGAGCCAGCCTGTCTCCATTGGTGGAGGAGGGGGAGGCGCCGAGCTCCCGCCCGGGGATGTCCTGCCACCGTTCGGACCGGATGGACGCCCCGACCGCGACGCCGATCAGCCCGCCGCCCGCGCCACCGAGGGCTACCCCTGCCAGCACGTTGATTCCCCGGCCAAGCAGCTCGTCGGGTTCCACGGCTGCGCCAATCGCGCCACCCACAGCTGCTCCGGCCAGGAGGCCCAGGCCCAGGCCCGTCAGGGCGTGCCCGTGCACACCGTCGCTCACCTCCAGCAGATCCAGATTGGCGAGCGGGACCGAGATGCTGCCGCTGCGTTCCGTCAGCAGGACTAGGGTGTCCCCCCGATGGCCGGTGACCGTTCCAATCACCCAGTCTTGCGCCGGGTCCGGGGGAGTGAACCGTACACGAGTTCCGACCGGCACGACCGGCGCTTCCTGTGCGGCCGTAATGCTCGACCCGGCTCCTAAGAGAATTACCAGGACTGGTAGTAAGCGGCACATTGCTCGGCTCCGGACAGGGGTGCGACCGTACCCTGGCACGGCGGCGTCAAGGAGCGGTCAAGGGGGCGGTACTTGCCTGGCGCGTCAGCTGTGTCCAGCTTGCCGGAAGCGCGGGGGCGGCTCGGGCCTGGTGGTCCGACTGGTCTTCAAAACCAGCTGGGGCTCGAACGAGCCTCGGTAGGTTCGATTCCTACACGCTCCCGCCAAACCCTAATGGAGGTTACACGATCTGCGTTTCGTGCCGCCGGGGTTGGGAGCCCGGCGACCCGCCGCACACGCCCGACAACGACGAGGTGTTCGCCCAGCTCGTCGAGCAGTTTGCGAGCGCCCCGCCGGACCTAATGGCAAGCGTAGCCAGCTGACTTCCTTATCAGACGCGAGAGCGCGTCCCCCGCGGCACGATGAACGCCACGTTCGCCGCGAGCATCCGTCGGACTTCAGCCATCAGGGCCGCGGCAACGAGCGCGGCGGCGATAACACGCTCTCCGCATCCGTGAACGGTCTGTCGCCAGTGTCATTCGTGGCGACGGGCGCTCTCCTCGGCGGGCCTCACGCAGCGACCCACAAAGCCGAAGGCGGCTCGCGCAGCCGTGAAGATCAAGAGGAACCGCGCCGACTCCATCCAGGAGCTCGTGCCACGGATTCCTTGAGCTACCATCCGGGAACTTCCAGCGGCCTCGCGCGTCGTTCTCGATAGCTGTGCGATTCGTCCGTCACCGGGGCGTGCGCCCCAGGAGGTTTCGATGCTGCGCCTTACCCGACTCGCGGCCGTCGTCGCCGTCTCCGCCCACCTGCCGCTCTCACTGATCGCAGCCCAGCAAGCCACGACCGCCGTCATCGTGGCGCACGCCCGGGAGTTCGCCTGGCAGTCCGGGCCGCCGTCGCTGCCTGCCGGGGCCCAGTTTGTGTTGCTCGAGGGCGACCCCTCGAAGGCCGAGCCGCTCACCTTCCGGCTGAAGTTCCCACCCAACTACCGCATCCCGCCGCACTATCACTCGGTGATCGAGCACGTGACGGTGTTCTCAGGCACGTTGAACGTCGGGATGGGAGAGAGGGCGAGCTACACCGCCGGGACAGCCCTCGGGGCGGGCAGCTTCGCGGCTATGCCGCAGAAGATGGTGCACTACGCCTGGACCGGGACCGACGGCGTGGAGTTCCAGTTACATAGCGTGGGGCCGTGGAGCATCACCTACATCAACCCGAAGGACGACCCCCGGAGCGCGAGGCCCGAAGACTAGGGATGGCGGCGACGGCGTACGCGAGCTAGAGTGGCGTCATGGGCTCCACTGCGACCCCAGAGCGCCGCGCCTGGTTTGAGCGGGAGGTCGTGGCCATGCTGCCGGACCTCTACGGCGCGGCGATGCGACTGGTGAAGAACGAGGCGGACGCCGAGGACCTGGCGGCGGATGCCGTGGCCAAGGCGTGGCTCCATTTGGACGAGCTGAAGGAGGAAGCCTCGTTTCGCGGGTGGGTGTTCCGGACCCTGACGAACACCTTCCTCAGCCGTTGCCGCACCCAGGCGGTGCGCGGGGTCGAGGAGCCGCTGGACGAAGAGGAAGGTCTGGCCGCGGAGGCCTCGTTCTCGCTGTTCGAGCGGCTGCACCAGCCCGTCCTGCTGTGGTGGGGGAATCCGGAGCGGGAGTTCCTCAACAAGCTGTTGCGGGAGGACCTGGCGCGGGCGCTGGACGGCCTCTCGGAGGCGTTCCGCGTGGTCGTGCTCCTGGCGGATGTACAGGGTCTCTCGTATCGAGAGATCGCCGCTGCCGTCGGCGTGCCGATCGGCACCGTGCGCTCACGCTTGGCGCGTGGCCGGGCGTTGTTGCAACAGACGCTCTGGGCGCACGCGGTGGACGCGGGCCTGGTGGCACCTCGGACAACCAACCATACGGCGGCTTCATGAACGAACGGACGATCACGTGCAACGAGGCGCTGCGGCTGCTCGCGGCCTACCTCGATGGAGAGCTGGCAGATGCCGCGCACTTCGACGTCGCCCGGCATCTCGACGCGTGCCGCAGCTGCATGTCGCGCGCCGAGTTCGAGCGGGAGCTAAAGACGCGCCTCGCTGGGTTGCGGCGGCACGAAGTGAGTCCGACGTTCGAAGAGCGGATCCGCGAACTGATTCGGAAATTCCCTGTCGGGACGCCGACCGAATGACGTCCGCATCCGAGCGCGCAGGGAGGATGCACCATGGTCGTGATCACGGCGAATCAGCGCGACATCATTTTCGATGCAGTTCGGGCGATGTACACCAACGTCGCGACCTGCCCGGCGCAAGAGTTCCACTTCCCCACGGGGCGGGCGGCGTGCGAGTTCCTCGACTACCCCCGCCCGCTGCTCGACTGGTTACCGGGAACCGCGGTGGAGTCGTTCGCCGGCGTGGGTTACCCGTTCGCCGCAGGCGTGATCCGCGAAGGGAACGTCGTGCTCGACATCGGCTCGGGATCGGGCACGGATGCGCTTCTGGCGCGGCTGCTCGTAGGGGAGCGGGGCCGCGTCATCGGGCTCGACCTCACGGACGCGATGCGGGAGAAATTCATCGGGACCGTGCGTGCCCTGGGCATCACCAACCTCGAGTGCGCGGGGGGCAACGCCGAGCTGATCCCGCTGCGGGACGCATCGGTGGACGTGGTCACGAGCAACGGCGTGCTAAACCTGGTCCCGGACAAGCCCAGGGCGATCGGGGATATGTACCGGGTGCTGCGGCCGGGCGGACGTGTCCAAATCGCGGACATCGTCGTCGGGACGCTGCCGTCGGACGCCTGCCGCGGGCAGCCGCAACTCTGGGCAGAGTGCATCGTGGGTGCCACGACCGAGCGGGCTTACATCGACAACTTCCTGGCGGCCGGGTTTTCGGACTTGGAGGTGCTCTCGCACCTCGACTACTTCGCCCGCAGCCCGAGCGCCGAGACCCGTAAGGTAGCGAGGTCGTTTGCGGCCCGAGCGATCGTGCTGCGGGCCCTTAAGACTCACGTCGAGGGTTCGCAGCCTATCGCGAATTAGCCTCCCCACCGTCCCCTCGGACCAGCAGCTTGGTGGCCGCTTCGATCGCCTCGTGGCTGCCTGCCAGTGCCAGGACGTCTCCGGCGCGCAGGCGCTCCTCTGCGGTCGGGACGACCACCCCTCCCCCCTCCCGCGTGACCACCAGAACCGTGGCGCCGGTGACGCCCCGCAGATTGAGCTCGGCCAGTGTCTCCCCGACCGCGGGGCTGCCGGAGTCCAACCGGACCGCGGCGAGCTCTCCCAGCCCCGGCAGCAACTGGTGCACGTGTTCCAGGGTCTCGCCTGTCTTGTCCGTCGTCGTCCCGCGAGACTGCGTCGCGAGCGCTTCCAGAATTACCTGCGCCCCGGCGCGTACGTGACCCTGGAGATTCGTCGCACTGCGCCAGAACGCCACGCCGAGCACCACCATCGCCA
>JBOHSO010000163.1:0-2004 GCA_050921685.1 Gemmatimonadales bacterium | reverse complement strand
GCTGCGCGGTCGCGAACCGGGCCTCACGATGCCGACGCTCGTCGTGTGGGGCGCCCAGGACCGGCTGATTCCTGCGACCATCGGACAGAACCTCGTCGCGAACCTCCCTCAGGGCGCGTTTGTGGGCATCGCCGCCGCCGGGCATGCCGCACCGGAGGAGCAGCCACAGATTGTGAACCGCACGCTGATCGCGTTCCTCAACCAAGGACTGCCACGCGTTCCGGAGAACCTTGCACTGGGGTCTGGCGCGAGAAGGTGAACCCGTGTAAGTTCGTCTCTCAACCGTTTGGTTGAGGACATCGCTTTGGAGCCTAAACTCACTAATAACAGTGCGTTACGCATCGTCGAGACGGCAACGGACGAGTTCGCGGCTCGAGGGTTTGCGGGCGCAAGGGTAGATCGCATCGCGCACCGCGCCGGGACCAACAAGCAGCTGATCTTCTACTATTTCCACTCCAAGCGCGGGTTGTTTCAAGCCGTTCTGGAGCGAGCCGTGGCCGACCTCGAGCGTACGCTGGCCACGGTTTCCACAGGGACTGGAAGGCCGCTCGACCGCCTGCGCGACACCCTCGGGGCTCAGTTCGAACATCTGGCCAGCCGACCCACCCTCGTCAGCCTGCTCACACACGCCGACCGATTGGATGCCGCTCCGTTCGCCCCCGCGATCCGGCGGCTCGTCGTGCTGTTGGCCGAAGGCCAGGGACTGGGCCAGGTGCGCGACGACATCGACCCGCACGTGGTCGCGGCCCAGGCGCTCGTGCTGATGGTCGGCTATCTCAAGCTCGAGTCGCTCATCGCCGCGAGCGCGCCGCCGCTCGCCGCCGACGAGCCGGCACTGCGAGACCGCTGGCGGCGCTCGGCGGTGGATCTGGTCCTGAACGGGGTGGGGGTGGGCTGAAGCCTTCAAGACGGGGCTCCGCCAGGCCGTCGGGCCCAGGCTAACTCAGTTCTTCGACACCATCCTCGGCTCGACCGGCGCCGGGCCGTCGAACACGAGCTGGCCCGCCTGGAACTTCGCGCCGCGCAGCGCGAGCGAGAGCACCTCTCCCAACTCCTCCACCGGGTGGATATCCAGCGACTGGCGGACGTCCTCCGGCAGGTCCTCCAGGTCCGCCTCGTTCTCCTTGGGCAGCACGATCGTGCGGATCCCCGCCCGCACGGCGCCCAGCACCTTTTCCTTCACCCCGCCGATCGGCAACACGCGGCCGCGCAGGGTGATCTCGCCCGTCATGGCAAGGTCGTGGCGCGCCGGGCGCTTGGACAACGCCGACACCAGCGCCGTCGCCATGGTGACACCGGCGGACGGCCCGTCCTTCGGAATCGCCCCCGCCGGCACGTGGATGTGGATGTCCGTTTCCGCGAGGTGCCCGTCGGCGATGCCGAGCCGCTCGGCGTGCGACTTCGCGTAGGTCAGCGCCGCCCGGGCCGACTCCTTCATCACGTCGCCCAGCTGGCCGGTCAGCACCAGCTCCCCTTTTCCCCGCATCAGGCTCGCCTCGACGAACATGATGTCGCCGCCCACGGGGGTGTAGTACATGCCCGTCGCGACACCCACCTGGTCCTCCCCCGCCTTGCGCTCGGGGTGCACCTTGGGGCGGCCGAGCAGGTCGTCGATGTCCTTGCGGTCTACGATGACGCGCTCGACGTCCCCGCCCGCGATCCTCCGGGCCACCTTTCGGCCCAGCTTGCCGATCTCCCGCTCCAGCTGGCGTACGCCCGCTTCACGGGTATAGCTCGAGACGATCTCCGCCAGGCCCTCGTCGGTGATGGCGAGCTGCCCGGCCACGAGCCCGTTCTCCGCCAGCTGGCGCGATACCAGAGAGCGCTTCGCGATCTCGAGTTTTTCGCGCTCGGTGTATCCCGCGAAGTTCACGGTTTCCAGCCGGTCGAGCAGCGGGCCCGGGATGCTTTGGAGGAAGTTCGCCGTCGCGACGAACAAGACCTCGGACAGGTCGAACGGCACCCCGAGGTAATGATCGGTGAACGAATCGTTCTGCGCCGGAT
>JBOHSO010000162.1:0-5405 GCA_050921685.1 Gemmatimonadales bacterium | reverse complement strand
GCTTCGCATCGGGCGCAGCGACACCACCCCGCTACCGAGTTTCGACGACCAGGCCTATGTGCCGGAGTTGCGGGCGGGGGAGCGCACTCTGACCGACCTGGCGGGGGAATGGTGCGACGTCAGGCGGGCGACCGTCGCCCTGTTCCGGAACCTGCCGGCGGCAGCCTGGCTGCGCCGCGGCGTTGCCAGCGGCCAGCCGATCAGCGTCCGCGCGCTCGCGTACGTGATCGCGGGGCACGTGCGGCATCACCTCGAGACTCTGGGCGCGCGCTATGGGGTGTGACGCGCAGCGGCGACGAATCGCCTGGAGCTCGATCCCCTAGGCCGCAGCCTACCGCCACGGCGGGGCCAGTCTCCCATGCGGCCCGAGCAACTCGCGCGCCTCACCGCGGCCCTTGCAGGCCGCTATGCCATCGAGCGAGAGCTCGGCAGCGGCGGCATGGCGACCGTGTATCTCGCCGAAGACGTGAAGCACCACCGCAAGGTGGCGGTGAAGGTGCTGCAGCCCGAGCTGGCGGCGGCGCTCGGGCCCGACCGGTTTCTGCGCGAGATCAGGACGGCCGCCGCGCTGAATCACCCCCACATCCTGGCGCTGTACGACTCCGGCGAGGCCGACGGATTCCTCTATTATGTCATGCCCTACGTCAAGGGCGAATCCCTGCGTCAAAAGCTCGCACGCGAGAAACAGCTCTCCATCGAGGAGGCCCTCGGCATCACGCGGCAAGTCGCCTCGGCCCTCGATCACGCGCACGCCCGGGACCTGATCCATCGCGACATCAAGCCGGAGAATATCCTGCTCTACGAAGGCGAGGCGATGGTCGCCGACTTCGGGATCGCGCTGGCGGTGAGCGCGGCGGCGGGGGCTCGTCTCACGGAGACAGGAGTGCTCGTGGGAACGCCCGAGTACATGAGCCCCGAGCAGGCGACGGGCGAACGGGCGCTCGATGCCCGCAGCGACGTGTTCAGCCTCGGCTGCGTGTTGTACGAGATGCTTGCCGGCGAGCCGCCGTACACGGGACCCACGGCGCAGGCCGTCATCACCAAGCGGATGACCGATCCCGTGCCCGCCGTGCGGCGTCTCCGGGACGCGGTGCCCGCCGGCGTCGAGCAGGCGCTCATGCAGGCGCTCGCCCGCACCCCCGCCGACCGGTTTGCGTCGGCGGCGGCGTTCGCGGAGGCGCTTGCACAGCCTGGCGGTGTCCCGCCCAGGCGGCGGTCCGTCGCAGTGCTGCCGTTCCTGAACCTGAGCGCCGACCCTGAGAACGAATACTTCGCGGACGGGATCACCGAGGACGTCATCGCCAACCTATCGAAGATCCGCGCACTCGAGGTGATCTCACGGACATCCGTGATGCCCTTCAAGAAGCGGGATCATGGCCTGCGCGACATTGCCGCCCGGCTGGGCGTGGCGACGCTGCTCGAGGGGAGCGTGCGGCGCGCCGGCGATCGGGTGCGGATCGTGGCGCAGCTCATCGATGCCGCGACGGACCAGCACCTCTGGGCCGAAACGTACGACCGACAGCTCACCGACATCTTCGCGATCCAGTCCGACGTGGCGGTGCACATCGCCTCTGCGCTCAGGGCGGAGCTTTCGCAGGAATGAGCGAACCCGGATTCGAACGGAGCCCACCAGCGATTTCCAGGCCTACCAGCTCTATCTGCAAGGCCGGCACTGTCTCATCAGGTACACTGATGAGGGGATGCGCAAGAGTATCGAGTATTTCCGCCAGGCGATCGAACGGGATGCAACGTATGCCCTGGCGTACGCCGGTGTGGCCATGGCCTACACGGAGTTGGTGGAGATCGGCTCGCTGAGGCCGGAGGAGGCCTATCGGCGGGCGAGGGACGCGGGGGCCAAGGCGCTCGAGCTCGACAGCGAGCTCGGAGAAGCGCACTGCATGGTGGCTTTCGTCAAGTTCGTTCACGACTTCGACTGGCCCGGCGCCGAGCAGGAGTTCAAGCGTGCCCTCGAGCTGAGTCCCAGCAGCGCGGATACCTACGACCTGTACGGACGCCTGTGCTCAGCGCTTGAGCGGTACGACGATGCTATCGCGATGCAGCAGCGCGCCTACGAGCTCGACCCGCTCGCCCACCGGGCCGACGTGGCCACCGCACTGCTGCGGGCCGGACGGCACGATGAGGCCTTACAAGCGGCGAGACGCGCGATCGAGCTCGATCCGCGGTATCCTCGCGGGCATTCCACGCTCGGGTGGGCTCTGCTCAAGAAAGGCATGGAAGCCGAAGGTCTCGCCGCATTGGAGCGAGCAGTCTCGCTCTCCCCAGATGATGGACTTTGGTTGTCCCAGCTCGGCCAGGCCTACGCCCTGGCGGGCAAGATCGATGCGGCTCGGGCGGTGCTCCGGCAACTGCAAGAGCGGTCGCGGCAATCATATGTCTCACCGTACCACCTGGCCTACGTGTATACGGGTCTCGGCGACCAGGACCAGGCGATGGATTGCCTGGAACGAGCGTTTGAAGAGCGCTCCGGCGCGGTCTACGGGATCAAGGGCTCGTTCTTGTTTGCGACCCTTCGATCGCACCCCAGATTCACGGCGCTCCTGAAGAAAATGAACCTGACCTGAGCCCTGTCACGACACCGACGCCGCGCGCCGCCGGGCAAGACCGTACACGGCCCCGAGCATCACCACCGCGATCGCGACGTGCGGCAGGTTCAGCAGGATGTCGGCGATCCAGGGCTTGTCGTTGAAGAAGCCGTAGGTGAGGAAGAAGACCGCGTCGAGGGCGTAGTAGAATCCGAACGCCGTGAGAAACAGGAGCGACAGCTTGCGCGACGCGAGGCTGGCGGCGAGCCCCACGACGGCGGTCACGCCGTGCGTGATGTCGTCGATCAGGCTGATCTGGAACAGCCCGAACATCAGGCGCGCCTCACCCTCGAAACGGATGAACTGGGGGACGTACCCCATCGCGACCACGACGCCGAACAGCACGGCGAACCCGAACGTCAGCTTCCGCTCCATGCGCGCTCCTTCCCCGGGATGGCCCCCATGCTTCAGCCCCGGCGGCTGATCGGTCGCCTGACCCGCCTGGCACGGCTCGCCGGCGCCCTGCTGGTTGGCGTCCTGGCGCTCACGCTCGGCGCGTCGGTGTGGGGCGTGCTGCGCGCGCCGGTCGAGCATCCCGCGGTCGCGCCGATCGTGAACGACGTGAGCCAACTCAACCCGATCGCCGTCGGCCGGGTGCTCGCCCCCACCACCACCGAGGAGATCGTCGCGGCGGTGCGCGCTCACTCCGGCCCGATCTCGGTCGGCGGGGCGCGCCACAGCATGGGAGGCCAGATCGCGACGCCCGGCGCACTCCACCTCGACATGCGCCGCTTCAACCGGATCCTGGAGTTCTCCGCCGCCAGGAAGGAAATAACGGTACAGACGGGCACCACCTGGCGCCAGATCCAGGAGCGTATCGACTCGGCGAATCTGTCCGTCGCGATCATGCAGACGTACGCCAACTTCACGGTCGGCGGCTCGCTCTCGGTGAACGTGCACGGGCGCTACATCGGACTCGGGCCGCTCGTCCTGTCGGTTCGGTCGCTCACGGTGGTGCTGGCCGACGGTTCGCTCGTCACCGCGAGCCCCACGACACGTTCCGACGTCTTCTACGGCGTGATCGGCGGCTACGGCGGGCTCGGCGTGATCACCGAGGCGACGCTCGCACTCGTCGACAACGTGCGGGTGCAGCGCCGAAACCGGACGATGCCGGTCGGCGAATACAAACGCTTCTTCTTCGATTCGGTCCGGGGCTCACCGGGGGCCGAATTCCACAACGCCGACGTCTATCCCGACGCGTACGGCACCGTCAACGCGGTCACCTACGTCCGCACCGACGACTCGGTCACCGTGACCGATCGACTCATCCCGGAGGGGAAATCATATCGGTTGAACCGGTTCGTGTTCTGGGTCATCTCGGATTGGCCCTTCGGCAAGGGCATTCGACAACACGTGGTGGATCCGCTGCTGTTCCGCGGTGACCAGATCACCTGGCGCAACTATGAGGCGAGCTACGACGTGGCCGAGCTCGAGCCGCGGTCGCGGGCCCGCTCCACCTACGTGCTGCAAGAGTACTTCGTCCCAGTGGAGCGGTTCGACGAGTTCGTGCCGCAAATGCGGGAAGTGCTGCGGCGCCATCGCGTGAACGTGATCAACGTCTCGGTCCGGCACGCCAATCGCGATCCAGGATCGCTGCTCGCCTGGGCGCGCGGCGAAGTGTTCGCCTTCGTCCTCTACTACAAGCAAGGCACCGACGCGGCATCCCGGGAGCGGGTCGGCGGGTGGACCCGCGAGCTGATCGACGCGGCCCTGGAGGTGGGCGGCTCGTATTACCTGCCGTACCAGGTCCACGCCAGCGAGCAGCAGTTCCTGCGCGCCTATCCGCGAGCCGCTGAGTTCTTCGATCTCAAGACCCGCCTCGATCCCACGTACAAGTTCCGCAATGCGCTGTGGGACAAGTACTACGACGCCTGGCGCGATCCCGCGGCCGCCGACCTGACCTCCGCCGCGCGCGAGCGGCTGGCCGCCAGGCCGAACTACCGCCGCGACGAGGGGCAAACCTTCTTGACCCATCCGGAGTGGTCCATCGTCTACAGCTCCGACGAGTACGCCGCCTACCTCCAGACCCGTCTCCCCACCGGCTTCCCCTACATCGTCTCGATCGGCCAGTACTGGGCCAACTACCGTGAGGCGTGCGCCTTGACCCGCGACACGTACCCCTTCAACGGCGCCTACCACGTCATGCTCGCCGTGATCGGCGTGAGCTACGCGGCGGAGCTCACGATCAAGGGGCTGTACGAGAACACCATCGGGCGCGTCACGGGGTGGACGACCGGCAACCGGCCGGCGGACGAGGACCGCTACGCGGCCGGCGTCGCCGCCGACTACGCGCGGTTCATTCACGTGCGTCCATGGTACGAGTATCGCTTCATGCCCAGGCTGGTCGGGCTGTGGCGCGATCTCCCCTTCTGGGGCGCGTACCCGATCCGCAAGCTGGAGCGGAAGCTGTTTCTCTCCCTCGAGTATGGCGTGAAGGCGGTGTACGCGACGCTGATCCAGGCGGCGACGCGCGGCGCCTACGGCGCGCAGGAGGAGCGGATCGAAATGGTGGCGACCCGCTGGGCCGACTCGCTCGCGGCGGGCGGCGACCTCACCGCCTTGGCGCGGCTCGACGATGCTCACACCCTGGTGGCGATCCCGCGCTACGACGCGTTTCGCGACGTCCTGGTGCGGCTCGCCCGTGCCCGGACGCGGCTCGGGATCACCGAGATCGCCGGGAACGACGAGATCTTCGTCACCGGGGTGGCGCCCGTCGGTTGGACCTACACCGGCTTTAACGCGATGGCAGGGAGCGCGTTACCGCTGCCGACCGACGCCACGAAGCAGCGCGTCACCCTGCGT
>JBOHSO010000161.1:0-2541 GCA_050921685.1 Gemmatimonadales bacterium | reverse complement strand
GCCGCGGCTCTCCCCCGTCACCACCTTCCCACCCCCCACCCGCAACAACGGGGCAATTTTCTATGTAGTGACCGACTCCGCCACTTTCTCCTCTGGGGAAATCGGCGCGTCTGCCGGATTGTCGTCTGATGATCCGTTTGCGACGCTTCATGAGACCGCGCAGGCGCTCATAGCGGAGATTCGCCACATCAAGTAGTGGCGAGCCGAGCCTCGGGCGTCACGCCGTGGCTCGGATCGGCTTGTGGCAATCGGCTCGGGGTGCCAGGTTTGGTCGCAGGCTAACCGGATGGTCCCCATGCGACTGACACTCGGCTCGATCGCTGTGCTCCTGACTCTGTCGCCGGTCACCGTCCGCGCGCAGGCACCCCCGACGCCGCTGCCGTCGATCACGCCGCCTCCCGAGCTGGACCGCGTGCTGCGGGACTACGAGCGCGCCTGGAAAGCCGGTGACGCGGCGACGCTCGCGATGCTCTTCACCGAGGACGGCTTCGTGCTTTCCAACGGGAAGGCGGCCGCGCGCGGCCGCGACGCCATCCGCCAGGCTTACCAGGGCGCCGGCGGCGATCTCCGGCTGCGCGCCCTGGCCTACGCCACCCAGGACTCAGTCGGGTACATCATCGGCGCCTACCGCTACGGCGGCGGCCCCGACGCGCCGGACACGGGCAAGTTCATCCTCGCCCTGCGTCGCTCGTCCGGTGGCCCGTGGCTGATCGGCGCCGACATCGACAACACGAACCAGCGCTGACGCCGCATGTTCGTCGGTCACTACGGCATCAGCTTCGCGGCGAAGAAGGTCAACGCCGCCATTCCGCTCTGGATCCTGTTCATCGCGGTCCAGCTGCTCGACGTCGCCTGGGCCCCGCTGGTGCTGCTCGGCGTCGAAAAGGTCCGCATCGTCCCCGGCATCACCGCCACCAATCCGCTCGACCTCTACTACATGCCGTACACCCACAGCCTGGTGGCCGCGCTGCTGTGGTCGGCCGGCGCGTTCGCCCTGTACCGGCTCGCGGGACCCGGGTCCCGGAACGGCTCGGCGCTCCTCGTCGCCGTCGCCGTGTTCTCCCACTGGGTGCTCGACTTCCTGGTCCACCGCCCCGATCTCCCGTTGTACGACAACACCGTCAAGGTGGGCCTCGGCCTGTGGAATCTTCCGGCGGTGGCACTCGGTCTCGAGGCGATGCTGCTGTTCGGTGGCATGTGGCTGTACGTCCGGTCCGGGGTGGCGCGCCGCGGAGCGCTGGCGCTGTTCGGTGCGCTCATGCTGGGGATTCAGGTCGCCGTGTTCTTCGGCCCGCCCCCGGTGTCGGACAAGGCCGCCGCGGCCACCGCGCTCGTCGCCTACGCGGTGTTCGCCGCGGTCATTCGCCTGCTCGAGCGACGCGCCAGGACGGCCGACCACCGGCCGTGACCGGCATCGCCTTCTTCAAGTCCCCGTCCGCCTTCCGCGCCTGGCTCACGCGCCATCACCGCACCGCCCGTGAGCTGCACGTGGGGTTCTACAAGCGGGGCTCGGGGAAGCCGAGCATCACCTGGCCAGAATCGGTGGACGAAGCACTCTGCTTCGGCTGGATCGATGGAGTGCGCCACCGGCTGGACGACCTGCGCTACACGATCCGCTTCACGCCCCGCAACCCGCGCAGCACCTGGAGCGCTGTCAACCTGAAACGCGTCCGGCGGCTCATCAAGGCCGGGCGCATGCAAGCCGCCGGGCTCAAACTGTTCAAGGAGCGCGACCGCAAGAAATCGGGGTTGTATTCCTTCGAGCAACGGCGCCGCATCAAGCTCGCTCCGCGTTTCGCGAAGCTGTTCAAGGTGAAGAGAGCCGCTTGGGCCTATTATCGCGCCCAGGCGCCCTGGTATCAGCGCACCGCCGCCTTCTGGGTGGCGAGCGCCAAGAAAGAGGACACCAGACTGAAGCGACTGGCGACCCTGATCGCGGCTTCTGCCCGGGGACGCCGTATCGGGCCCCTGGTGCGTCCAACAGGCCGCGCCTCCAAGCGCCTCGCGGGAAGGTCGGCCTCGCTCTAGCTTGATGGAATTCGATGGAGCTCCCCTCGCTCGAGCTCTCCTGTTTCGGGCCGCCCACGGCCCGGTTGGGCGGCCGCGACCCGCCGCCCGATGTGGTGTGGCGCAAGCATCTCGCGCTCCTCATCTACCTCGCACTGTCGGCCGACCGCACCCGGTCCCGCGAGCACCTGCTCGGCCTCCTATGGCCCGAGAAAACCGACGCACAGGCCCGTCATTCGTTGAACGAGGCGCTGCGCCGGCTGCGGGCGAGCCTCGGCGCGGACCGCCTCGTGTCGCAAGGCGACGCCATTACCCTCACCGGCGACGGCCTCGCCGTGGACGCCGCGCGCTTCGAGGCCCTGGCGGCCACCCGGTCCTCCGAGGCGGCGGCACTGGTGCGCGGCGATTTCCTGGAAGGGTTCGCGCTGGACGACGCGCCCGCGTTCGAGGAATGGGCGGCGGCGGAGCGGTCGCGGTACCGCTCGCGCAGCGCCGCCACGATCGCCTCCTTGTTCGGGAAGTACTGGTAGAGCG